>JAPOVO010000315.1 GCA_026708165.1 Chloroflexota bacterium
AACGCCGCGCCACGCCCTGTTGCTGGCTTCCTCCATCAACCATTCAAACCACTACGCGGCTATGCACGACGAGCAGTTGGCCTTCCCGCGAGGAATCGACGGAGTTAAGCCCGGATCGCCGACGGAAACGGGTAAGCTGCATCCCTTTGTCCGAGCCGACATGGTCTATTTCGAAACTAAGAATGGCGGCGCTGTGTTCTCAGTTGGCTCGATAGCGTGGATGAGCTGCCTCTCGTATAACGGCTATGACAACAACGTTTCCAGAATCTCCGAAAACGTGCTGACACGGTTCGCTTCCGACGACTAGGGAGCGTAGCGTTGGAGGTCTGCCGACCCGTCGCTTCGCGACGCAAACGCGGCTAGGGGTATGCTTCTAGCCTGACACCGCACTCGGGATGGAGCGTGAAGGCTCGCGCTTCGTCCCGAAGTAACAGCGCCGAGATCGAAAGAGTTTCCGCAATGGCTGAAGAGTTCGAGAGAGGGACGACCCGGCCCGAATTTCCATTGCCGCCGCCGATGCCCTTCCCGGAATGCGGAACGTCCGAAGCCGACGTGATCGACGACCTCGCCCGGATAATCGATGAGAATCCATATCCGATCGAGAGGAACTTCGGCGTCAGCTACGTGGGGCCGCCTCATCCCATAACTCAGCGGGCCGCCGAAGTCGCCCGTGGAACTTTCTTCGTCGAGTGGGGCCGCACGCAGCAGCCCGCGAGCTACAGGCTTGAAAAGGAAGCCGTTCGTATGATGGCTTCGCTCTTTGGCAAGCCGGACGCCGTGGGCTTCATAACCAGCGGTGGGACCGAATCCAACGTCTCGGCCCTGCGCCTGGCGAGAAATCTGGCTCGAAAGAAAGACCCCGAGATCGTAATGCCCGAATCGGCCCATTACAGCTTTCGAATAGCGGCCGAGCTGATGGGAATTCACGTCAACGAGGTTCCGCTCGACTCGGACTACCGTCCTAGAATGGATGAAATCGAACGAGCGATCAATGGCAACACGGTCGCGCTGGTCTGCTCCGCACCCGAAGGCCACCTCGGTCTGGTTGATCCCGTCTCCGAGTTTGCGGAGATCGCCGAAAGGCATGGCGTATACCTTCATGTTGACGGCGCGTTCGGCGGTTTTTTCCTGCCTTTTCTCAGCGACCTCGGCATCGAGGCCCCAGCCTTTGACTTCACCCTACCGGGCGTCAGCTCGATCATGACCGACGGGCATAAGCTCGGATTGCTGCCGGTCGCTACCGGGTTTTTCATCGTCCGCGATGAGGCCATGCTTGACGCCATACCGACGCCTACCACGGTTATTCACAACCTGACGGCCACCAAGCCCGGCGACCATGCGGCTGCGGCCTGGACGGTGATGAAGCATCTTGGACGGGCCGGTTACGCCGAATCTGCGCGCAACCTTATCAATGTGGTCGATATCGTCTCTGAGGGCGTCGAGCGGATAGACGGAATCCGTCTTCTGGTAAAACCGATGGTCGCGGTGATCAACATCACTTCGGACGAATACGATGTACGCAAGATACACAACGGTCTCCGCTCTCGCGGCTGGGGCTCGACTTACGGTCGGGCCGGTGCCGTCCATACGGTTCGCCTGTCGATCCATCCGGCCCGCGACGAAGAACACGCGCATGGATTCATCCGTGCGCTCGAAGAATCCGTGCAAGACGCCCGGCCATAGCCTGTGAACGAACCCACAATCGCCCCCAGCCCCATAGGCGCCCATTCAAGGGAGGTCCAGCCATGACGAGCACGACGACATTGGAGCGCACAGCCGCCGACCGCGTTAGGAAGTCCCAGGCGCTTCGCGAGCGGGCCATGAAAGTCCTCGCGCGCGGGCACCAGGGGCACCGAAACCCTCACGATACCCTTGCCCTGGGAGGACCGGGCTACGCGTCGCGCTCGCTGGGGTCGCGAATCTGGGACGTCGACGGCAATGAGTACATCGACTACGTGATGAGCTTCGGCCCCATCGTCCTCGGGCACGCGGATCCGGAGTTCAATGAGGCGATCACGCGGCGCATCGCCCGCGGCACCGTCACCAGTATTCAGGAAGCCGACGAGGTCGAATTGGCCGAAGCCCTGGTGGAGCGCGTTCCGTCGGCGGAGATGGCTTCGCTGTTCATCGGAGGATCGTCCGCCTGCCTCGCTGCTTTGCGCTACGCGCGCGCCTCCACCGGCAAGACCATGGCGCTCAAGTGCGGATATCACGGCTGGCTCGACTGGAGCGGCGCGGGCGGAGAGGGCATTCCATCCCGCGTGTCCGATCTCACGATCGAGGTCAAGTACAACGATATTGAAGCAATTGAAGCCGCGTTCGAGGCCCACCCGTCCGATATCGCTGCGGTGTTCATCGAATCGGTGCAGGACGACGGTCCGCGTGAGGGTTACTTCGACGCCGTCCGGGATATCGCCCATCGTCACGGCGCGGTTTTAGTTGTGGACGAGGTAAAGACGGGATTCCGTTATGCCATCGGCGGGGCGCAGGAATACTACGGAATCGAGCCTGATCTGTCAGTGTTCGCTAAGGCGATGTCCAACGGCTATCCGGGATCGGCGGTCGTAGGACGGCGTGAGATTTTCGAGTCCGCCGACGCGCGCATGGGCGCGACTTTCCACGGTGATGGACTGTCCATAGCCGCCGCGCTTGAGACGATTCGCCGCCTTGAGCGCGACGATGGCATAGCCCATCTGTGGCGTGTCGGAAAACGGCTCAAGGAAGGCCTCAGCGATGTGTTCGCCGCCAGCGGCGGCTGGATGACCGTTCAGGGCGATCCGCCCATGCTGCGAGTTCAGCCGGCTGACTTCGAAGATCCACGCGGAGCCGCTTTCTTCGCCGGTATGCACCTGCGGGGCGTCTACATGATCCGCGGCGTGTGCTTTGCCTCGCTCGCCCACACCGATTCGGACGTCGACCAGACCATCGAAGCCGCCGGCGGGGCCGTCGCGAACGCAGACGCCTAATAGACGATAGTTACAGCCTCGGCCCGCCGCGATTTCAAAACGCGCATCGCAAGACGTATATTCCGTTCGTGGCGACGACCCGTTCGCGATGAGCCTGTCGAACCATGCACGGGAAAGCCGCCCAATCCGTTCGCTGTTCTTCCTTAGCCATGTCGAAGAGGCAAACGCCGGATCAAATAGACGAATAAGAAGATCGACTCCCGGACGATGCCCGGGAGACGACCTGGTTGCGAGTTTTGGTAGCCGCTAGCGCGGCGCTTTTTTCTAGTAGCGATCCCCTCCATAGCCGCCGCCTGAACCATATCCGCCTCCGCCCGAACGCTGTCTCGGCTGACGCGGACGCGCCTCGTTGACGGTCAGCGGCCGCCCATCGAGGTACGTGCCGTTGAGCGATTCGATGGCGGACCGGGCCTGATCCGAGTTGTCCATCGCGACGAATCCGAATCCGCGCGAACGACCGGTTATTCGATCGGTCACAACCGTTGCTCGGCTCACATCCCCAAATCGCTCGAACGTCTCTCTCAATGACCCTTCACTCGTGTCGTAGGAGAGATTTCCCACATATATTTCCATGCTCTATGAACTCAATTCCCCCGGTGACTCCGCACCGCTTTCGATCGCTTTCGCACCCCATAACCCTGTATAGGGACTTTGCGAAAATGTCGTCTGATAACCCCGTCTTGTGCGTTCTTCTGCGGTGTTGAATTGAAGGAGGGTGACCCAGCTCAGCCCAGGGCCGCAACTCGCGGACGGCCTGGAGGGGTTCCGCATAATCACTCAATGCACCGCGCCGTAGCGCAGTTCGACTGCATGGGAGTGTAGCACGGCTAAGCCGACCAGTGGCGCAAAAAGTCTAGCCATTGCATCGTTCCCGAAACCCTCCGCGATCCGCATCCGCCAAGCCAGGTGCTAACCTGTCCGCAAATGAACCCGCTTCCCTTTGTTCCCAACCTACGTCAGGCTCGCGTCAAGTCTGGCGTTGGCCGAGAAATGCATTACCGATGAATTACCGCACCTTCGGCAAAACCGGCTGGCAGGTCTCAGAGGTCGGCATGGGATGCTGGGGAATCGGCGGGCAGTGGGGGGCCGTCGACGCCGTTCGGGCCCAAGCCACGGTATTCGCCGCGCTCGATTCCGGGATCAACCTGTTCGACACGGCAGACGGCTATGGCCCCCGCCGCAGCGAAGAGCTGCTCGGCAAGGCGCTTGTCGGTCAACGCCATCAAGTGTTCATCGCGACCAAGGTGGGAGGCACCGGCGGAGGCGAGGGCGA
>JAPOVO010000330.1:0-3478 GCA_026708165.1 Chloroflexota bacterium
TGCGCCGCTGTAGGTGGTTTCGCGTATCATGTCGTCGCTCCGCAGTTCCGGGAATCGGGTCGTGATCGGTGTGGTTCGGTACACATATGTTGTACGCTTGGGAGCGTGCCGGCAAGTTCCTGCGGGGACCAAACGGCTTCATCGATAGGACCGAGGGGGGACGATCTGGCGGGCAATCGGCCGCCGTGACACCTTTGTAGCCGACGACCGGCCATCCGGCTGGTGGCATTTCCCAGCTCGCGAGGGCAGTGGAGAATGATCCGTACGCTCAGACTGGAAAACTACCGCGGCTTCAAGGAGTACGAGCTTCGCGACCTGGCGAGGGTCAACCTGTTGGTGGGTCCCAACGACTGCGGCAAGACCTCCATTCTGGAGGCCGTCGAACTGCTCGTGTCGCGTGGCGATCCTCAGGTCCTGGTCGAGTCCATGAGGCGCCGTGGTGAATTCCACGTCACACCGGATGGCCGCAAGATCTCGCTTTACCCTGTCTATCACCAGTTTCACGGCCACGGAATCGGTACCGGAAGCAGCCTGAGCATTTCCTCCGACGACGGTCTCGGGCAAGTTCGAATCGACATCGTGGAAGGTTGGCAGGACGAGTCGCACGAGCTGTTCGATGTCTCCGAGGCCGGGCTGTTGCCTCTGGCACTGCTGATCCGGCGCGGGCGCGAAGAGGAGAACCTCAAGTATCCGCTGACGCAGGACGGCGCGCTTGCGTGGAGCCGATCGATGCCAAGACGGCCGCCCCGATCACGGCAGTCGACGTTGCCCCCGGCCCAGTTCGTGACGGCCGAGTCGCTGCGTCCTCGCGATATGGCCGCTCTGTGGGATCACGTTCTCGTTGACCGCCGCGAATCCGAGGTCGAAAGCGCATTGCGGATCCTTCAGCCGGACCTCGATTCGATCCGCTTCTTGACCGGTGACGCGGCAGGGCGCGCGGGTGGAATAGTCCTGGGCTTCAAGGCAGGTTCTCGACGCGTTCCGATAGGGAGCCATGGGGACGGGATGCGGCGGTTGCTGGCCGTTTCTCTGTCGTTGGTGCGCGCCGCGGGCGGTTTCGTGCTGATCGACGAGATTGACACCGGCCTCCACTGGACTGTCATGGAGGGAATGTGGAAACTCGTCGTCAGCGCGGCGATGGAGTCCTCGATTCAGGTGTTCGCGACGACCCATAGTCTCGACTGCATCATCGGTCTGGCGTCGCTGCTCAGGGATCGTCCGGACCTCGCCGATTCGGTGTCGGTTCAGAAGATCGAGCGGCGGCTCGACCACGGCGTGAGCTTCGATCGGAAGGACATCGTCACGGCGGCCGACCTGAGCATCGAGATGCGGTGATGGCGGGATCGCGTACAGGGGATGTCGTGTACGTGGAGGGTCGTGACGACAAGCATGTGATCGGCCACCTGCTGATTCGGCGGGGAGCGGACCCGGAGGGTCGTCTAGGATTCGTGGATTCCAGAGGCAAGCAGGGAGTTCTCGACGCGATCAGGGTCGCCGTGGGAGCGGGAACGGGCAGGTCGGTCGGTTTCGTCTTGGACGCGAACGACGATCCCGATGCCACGTGGCGAGCGGTGGGCTCGCGGCTGAGGAGAGCGGGGGTGGACGCTCCGGACCGGATTCCGCAGGACGGATTCGTAGGCGAGTCAGCCGAATTCGGTACGCGTGTCGGAGTGTGGCTCATGCCGGACAATCGGCGAACCGGTGCTCTGGAGGACTTTCTCAAGGACCTGATCGAGGTGGGGGATCGGTTGCTTCCCCATGCCGAGGCCTCGACAGCTGGGGCGAAGGAGTTCGGGGCGCGGTTTCCTTCGGTCGACACCAACAAGGCGGTCCTCCACACTTGGCTCGCATGGCAGCGTAAGCCTGGTCGTCCTTACGGCGTGGCGATCAAGGCTCACTATCTTCGTGACGACAGCGACGTCGCGCGGCGGTTTGTTCGTTGGTTCGGTCGGGTCTTCGGGACTCCGGAGGGTCGATAGACTTGTGATGATTGCGACCTGTAGGTCCATCGGTGCGGGTTCGGGCGAGGGCCGTCGCTACGTAGATTCCCAACTTGGGAGCGCTGAGCGCGACGAACTCGCCATGGCCAGCCAAACCTGCGGCTTCTTGTCCCTCGACAACGTCGCCCCGCCGCACCGTCTCGACGCGACCACCGAGGTCGTACGCACCTTCGCGCCTGCGAGAGAGGGCGTGGAGCGGGACCGGTGGGCCGGATCGGCCGTACCGCTGGAATCCGGGCTGCAGCGGGTGCGGTGGGATCTCCACCCCGACCCGGCCGCGACGTTGCCCGGCGTGATCCCGCAGGGCGCGCACACTATGGCGTGCTGCACAAAGGCAAGGGCTCCAGCATGAAAGTAAGACACGATGGCAACGGAGTACATTTCTTTGACCGGCGTACAGGTCTGAACATCCTGCTTGACGAAATCAGGGTTCCCGCCATCCTCAGGGACTCTGCACCGCGTTTTGTTTCCGTAGCGCTTACCAACGCGTGTGACCTCCAGTGTGTGTTTTGCTACGCTCCAAAACACGGTGCCCGGCTCGATGCGAGTCAGGTGCTGTCTTGGGCCATCGAACTAGACAGGGGTGGATGCCTCGGCCTTGGGTTTGGAGGAGGTGAGCCGACCCTCCACCCGGCGTTCGTAGCCCTCTGTCGGCAAATCAGCGAAGCTACCGAGCTAGCAGTCTCGTTTACAACACACGGTCACCACCTGACGGATGCGATGATAGGCGATCTGATGGGCGCGGTACATTTCGTACGCCTATCCATGGATGGAATCTGAGAGACGTACACTCGCATCCGAAGACGACCATTTCCAGAGTTGCTCCAAAAGATGGACCTTGCTCGACGGCTTTCACCTTTCGGTGTCAATTACGTTGTAAACGCCCAGACAATCAACGATCTCGATGAGGCTGCCAAGCTCGCGTTTGGCAAGGGTGCCGTCGAAATGCTACTCTTGCCCGAGAGGTCGACCGGCGACCGCGACGGCATCGACGAAGTGACACGGCGGACATTGTCTGAATGGGTTGGTAGCAACCGACACTACCGTCTTGCGATCCCTGATGGCTACGACCCTGGCTCGATCCCCATAGCCAACCCGTTTCACGACATAGATCCTTTACAGGGCTACGCACACATTGACGCTTCGTGTCACCTCCGTGTAAATGCCTATTCGCCGGTCGCTGTCAAGATACGTTCGTCCATTGGCGACGCCGTAGGCAGGTTGCGTAGTCATTCCGGGAGTCAAGAATGAAGATCTGGCGAGGATTCGGCTCCGAGCATTCGGCAAACATCATCATGATTGGCTACTTTCGCACGGTGGACGATGCCAGCGCGGCGACGGAAAAGCTGACTCAGCTATGCCAGACCGTACGCGAAGCATTCGACTATGATGAGTTCTACGCCGACAAGATGTCCGTGTATGGAGATGCACCCATTCCGAAAGAACTGGAGCGACTCAAGCTCTATGATATGTCGGCC
>JAPOVO010000330.1:3488-4229 GCA_026708165.1 Chloroflexota bacterium
GGGGAAGACGATTCGAATCTGGACAGACGAACGGGACGTCAACGGGTTTGTCAAGGCCTTGATTAAAATGGGCGCGTTTATCGAAGTGTATTCGGCGCATGATTTTCCAGACGGCCTACCTGAGAAGAGCGAGTAGCGATATAGGTGAACGTGGTGACGAATCTAGATTGGGAACGGTTTGAAGAGCTGTCTGGAGACACGCCAAGTACCTGGGAGAGGCTGTGTCATGACATTGTCCTACGTGCGTTCGGAGGAAATGGCGTCTTGCGTGCAGTGGCGTTGCAACCGGGAGTGGAGTTTCATCTGGAGTTACAGTACGATTCTACTACGCTGGGTGAGGCCGGCAGATGGTGGGGTTGGCAATGTCGGTGGTACGAGCTTGGTTCCGGTCGGCGGATCGGCACGACACGTCGGCGAAAGATTGAAGATTCAATCGAGAAGACGGAACGACATGTTGGTACAATCACCGATTGGGTACTTTGGACCAGACGCCCGCTAACGCCGACGGATCAGGAGTGGTTCTACGGGATTGAGACGACAATGCGACTCCATCTCTGGACTGCGCGACACGTCGAGTCGCTATTGGTCGGGGACGCCGCGGTACTGAGAGCAAGATACTTTGGAGCGCTTGCGTGGCGTGCCAATGACCTTGCGACTTTCAGGAGTCGCGCTCTACGACCTGTTAGCCCGGATTTCTCACACCCACAGGAAAGCACCGGTCTCCGGGGGATGTTAAGTTTA
>JAPOVO010000390.1 GCA_026708165.1 Chloroflexota bacterium
GGCGACGCTGGTCACGGAGGCACCGGCGAAGAGTGGGGCGTTGATAACCGCGTCGTTCGCGAATCATCAAGGGCGGGACGTGCTGGCGGTGCCGGGCGACGTGTTCTCCGTCAACAGCACCGGCTGCAACGCGCTGATTCGCGACGGGGCCGTGATGGCCCGAAACGCCGACGACGTGCTGGAAACGATCAATTTCGCGGCGCGAACCATTCAACTGCCGTTCGAAGTCGAGCCGCCGCCGCCAATGCGCGAGGACGAGCGGCAGGTCGCCCAGGCGCTTTCCTTGAAGCCTATTCACAGGGACGAGATCACTCGATCCTGCGGGATGCCGGCTAACAAGATTGCCGCATTGCTGACGATCATGGAAATGAAGGGGTTAGCCAAGGATGTCGGAGGCGGTCATTATGTGCAGGGGCGAATCCATTCGAGTAGGGCTTGAGCGGTTTTGTCGGGAGTCAAAATGCAACTAGGCAGCGGCGACTACGTCTACGAGATCGAAGAGGGTTGGGCGAAACTGCCCGATGGCTGGGACATGAAGGTCGTGGCCGGAATCGGGGTGGACTCCAAGGACCGGGTCTATGCCTTCAATCGGGGCGATCATCCGATGATCGTGTTCGACAGTGAGGGTAAGGTGATCACGTCCTGGGGCGAGGGAACGCTTAACTTCGCCCACGCGGTCTATGTCGACGCGAGCGACAATCTGTGGCTGACGGACCGATACGGCCAAGTGGTGTGGAGGTTCGATACCGAAGGAAGCCTGCTGCAAACGCTGAGCACGGTTAGCGAGCCAGCGGCCGACGGCGGACCGTTTCACGATCCGACGCAGATCGCTTTCGCTCCGAACGGAGACATGTACGTTTCCGACGGCTACGTCAATTCGCGCACCCACCGATTCTCGGCGGCCGGCGAGCATCTGCACTCGTGGGGCGAGTTTGGCGAAGCGCCGGGACAGTTCAACTTGCCGCACGGCGTGTGGGTCGATCCGCTCGAGCGCGTTTGGGTGGCGGACCGCGAGAACTCGCGAATCCAGTTTTTCAACCTGGACGGACTGTTTCTGTACGAATGGACCGGATACGCGCGGCCTTCCGATTTCTACATGGACTCCGACGACGTGATGTACGTTGCCGAAATCGACGCCGGGGTGGCCGTCGTTGACATGGACGGCAAGATTCTCAGCAGGTTCGGCGAGGCCGGCGACGGCCCCGGTCAGTTTGTGAGCCCGCATGGCATCTGGGGGGACTCGCGCGGAAACTTGTATCTCTGCGAAGTCGGACGCGAGAACAGCATTCACAAGCTCAGGAGGGTTTGAGCCGGGACTGGACCACGGTGACGTGGCTCCCGGTCGGGTGATCGAATTCGCTCTACCGTCCGGAGGTGAACGTTTCACTTTTTAGAGCATCCACCCGGACGTATGCTGACTAGCTCCTGAGTTTGGCGTAGGGGGACAGTCGGCTATTCGCGGAGGCCCAATGCCTCCAAGATTCCACGGGCTTTGTACACGGTCTCGTCGAATTCGGCGTCCGGCTCGGAGCCGGCGACGATTCCACCGCCGACGTGAAGGTGGACCTCTCGATCGAGGCTTATGGCGACGTTGCTTACCAGACTTCCGTCGAAGCCCGCGGCAAACACCGTTCCGCAATAGACGCCCCGCGGATGAGGCTCGATCTCCTGGATAATCTCGGTCGCCCGTATCTTGGGAGCGCCGGTCACGGAGGCGGGGGGCAGGCACGCGGCGAGCAGGTCCATGGAGTCGCGGCCGGAATCCAGCCGCCCTCGAATTTCGGACACCAGCTGCCATACGCTGGGGTGGGCTTCGACCGACCACAGCGACGGAACTTCCATGGTGCCCGGCAGGCAAACTCGACCGAGGTCGTTGCGGACCACGTCGACGATCATGACGTTCTCGGCTCGATCCTTGGAGCTTCTTCGCAGGTCCTCGGCGGTGGCGGCGTCGTCCTCGGGTCGGCGTAGGCGGGGCCGTGTGCCCTTGATTGGTCGGGACCGGACGAGCCTGCCAGTTTTGCGCAAGAAAAGCTCGGGCGAGACGCTGACCACTTCTACCGATCCGCCGCGCAGGTAGGCCGAAAACGGCTCGGGATGCAAGTGTGTAAGGCGGCGAAACAGGTCGAGCGCGCTTCCCTGCAATCGGGCGGAGATGCGGCGGGCCAGGTTGACCTGGTAGCAATCGCCAGCGGAAATGTAGTCCTTGACCTCTTTGACCCATTGAATGTATCGGGCCCTGGAGGCGTTCGACGCGAGCGCATCGAGGCGAGCTTGGCCTGCCTCGCGGATTCCCGACCTGATGCGGTGCCTTACTGTTTCAATGACCGAGTCGGGATCGGGGTGAACGGAGGTGTTCACAATCAACGTCGTGAGACCGGTGAGAGCGCTCCGGGCGACGACCCAGCCGTACAGGCCCGCCCATAGATAGCCAGCGGGAGCCGACTCGGAGTCGTGTCCCACGGGGCGATGCAAGCTGTCACCGCCCTCATAGGAGATGTATCCAATCGCGCCGCCCTGGAACGGAATGTCGGAAATAGAGTTGGACCTTGTTGCCTGGAGCGCGTCTCGAAGCTGATGGAGGAATACGCCGCGGGCTGAGGTTTGCGGGGCGGCGGAGATCGTCTGCACGGGATCGGCTGCCAGGAATGACCAGCGGCCCTCGATGCCGAACGGTCCACCGCCCTCGAGCACCACGAGGTCAGGCATATCCTGGAAGGCGCAGGCGAGGTCGCTGAGCCGAGGTTGGATTCCAAGATCGATGGAGACGGCAGGCCCTTTTGGGGAGGTTATGGGGACTTCGAGAGCGGTCTGTGTCAGCACGCGGCTAACCGGTTCGAGAAGTCTGCCGCGGGTGCCAAGAGATCCGGGAAACGGCACTGACGCGGATATGTCGACATGCTTCACGCAAGGGGATGGCCCCTACTAACGCAGGTATGCGTTGCGATCGCGGCCTCCGTACTCTTGCTGCGGATGGTCTCCGGCGATTCCTTCGTATGGAGTGCCAAGCGCCGCCTCGGGAAGCGGGTCTTCTGTTTCAATGAGGATGTTGACCAATAGCTGCGTCATCTCGGCCCGCTTCGAGGAGTATTCGGGACGGTCGTAGAGGTTTTGGAGCTCGAGCGGGTCAGCTTCCAGGTTATAGAGCTCGCCATAGGACTTGCCTACATAGTGAATCAGTTTCCACGTGTGTGTCCGCGCCATCTTGACACCGCCGGCTTCGGCGAATGCCCATTGTCGCCAGTCGACCTCGTCTTTGCGGATCAGGCGTCGAATGCTGCGGCCCTGGATTCCGGGCGCGCCCGAGATACCGGCGTAGTCGAGGATCGTGGGCATTATGTCGGTGGCCTGGACCAAGTCGGAGACGATCTGGCCGCCCCCGATTTCCGGCGGATAGCGCACTATGAAGGGGACCCGGACCAGATGGTCGTAGAGCATTCTGCCCTTCCATAGCCGCCCCCGGTGCCCCAGCATTTCACCGTGGTCCGAAAGGAAGATGATGACGGTATCGTCCAGCACACCCCGCGATTCGAGCGCGTCGAGCACTCCGCCGATTTCGCGGTCGACCAGACTAATACAGCCATAGTAGTTGGCGATCACCTTGCGGAGCTTTTGCTCCGTCAGTGGAGAGAAGTCGCGCTGACCGGAACTGGTTCGAAACTCGGGAATTCGCGAGTGCTGGATATAAGGGAAGTCTGAAGGCATGTCCACGGATTCCGGCAGATACATGGAATCGAAGGGTTCGGGCGGATCGAACGGCATGTGCGGGTTGCAGAACGAGACCCAATAGAAAAACGGCTCGCGGTCGTCAGCCGAGATGATGCGCTCGGCGTTGCGTCCTATGTAGGTGTCGACATAGTTGTCGTCGCCGAGAGGGAACGTAGCCGTTCCGTAGTTTTCCGGGTTGCCCCACTGCTTGACGTGTTCGAAGTAGGCGTCTACGAGACCCTTTTCGCGGAGCCGGGTCCGGTACTCGTCGTACTCGGAGAACATCTTGCCTTCGACGAAGAAGCGGTCGTCGAATCCATGGAGCTTGTCGATGGGCGTGAAGTGCATCTTGCCGATCGCGTGGGTGTGATAGCCGGCGTCGCTGAGCGTGGCAGCGAGGGTAGATTCGCGTTCGGGCAGGATGTGCCAGTTCCACTTGACGCCGTGGGCG
>JAPOVO010000254.1 GCA_026708165.1 Chloroflexota bacterium
CAGCACTATGAGATGGGGGATTGCCAAGATCTCAATAATCGGCAGGATGCGAGTAATCGCGAGGAGACGGCTGCTCGACTCGGGAACCGCGCAGTCGGCCCGGGCGGGACAATCGCCGTCGGACCCCGAAAACGGCGGGTAGCGGTCGGTGAGGCCCACGTACCACGCAATGTAGCGCCAGTTCCATGTTTGATAGCCCAGGACGAAATCGAACATGCCGGCTGGGTACCTTCCGGTAAACAGCACGGCCCATTGCGCTATCCATGCGACGATGGTCGCGACAAATCCGTAGATCGTCAGCACGATTAGATGGGGGACGCCCATCAACAGCTTGATGAATACGAAGAAAAGCACCGCGAGCAGGCGCGAGTTGTGATCGGGAAGCTCAACGTCGAGATCGGCAGGGTATCCGTTCGATGACATTCCCGCTTCGGTTACCGATGTGGACATAACGACTCCTTGGTTCAATTCCGCTGGCAGTATAAACACGATTGACTTTCTCAGCCAATTGGTGTCCGCAGGGCTAGTCCTGGAGGTCCTCCATCACCGAATTTGAAATGCGAAAGCTGTGCCGCTCGGTGGGAAACGACCCGCCGCGGACCTCGTCGGCGTAGCCCGCGACAGCTCTTCTAAACTCCTCGGCCACATTGCCGAACCGCTTGGCGTGCCTGGGCAGGAAGTCCGGATTCCAGCCCGCGATGTCGTGGATGACCTGGACTTGCCCGTCACAGTGCGGCCCGGCCCCGATGCCGATCGTCGGTACGCTTGTTCGTTCCGTAATCCAGCCCGCCAGCCGGTGAGGTATGGACTCCAGCACGATTGCGAACGCCCCGGCGCTTTCCAGAGCCAGCGCACCGTCAACCACGGCTTTCGCTCCCTCTGAGTCCCTGCCCTGCGCGCGGTATCCGCCCAACTCGTTTACGGACTGCGGGGTCAGCCCGACGTGCCCCATCACCGGAATCCCTGCTGTGGTAATGGCCTCAACCTGCGGGGTGACCTCCACTCCGCCCTCGAGCTTGACGGCTTGTACGCGGCCTTCCTGGATCATTCGCGCGGAGGCCGCCAGCGCCTGCTCGGTGGACACGCGGAAGGTCATGAAAGGCAGGTCGCCGACCAGCAACGGGTTGGCTGTAGACCGCGCGACGGCTCGCGCATGGTGAATCACGTCGTCGAGCGTTACGCGGGTCTCGGAGTCGAGTCCAAGGACATTTGTTCCCACACTGTCGCCCACGAGGATCATGTCGACCCCGGCCTGGTCGACAATGCGCGCGGTCGAAGCATCGTACGCCGTGACCATGACCAGCTTCTCGCCCGAATTCTTCTTCGCCCGGATGTCCCGGGTCGTCATCCGCATTGAATTCCCTCGCCTCTGCCCATCATCGAATTCGACACTACCAGCAACGCGAGCGGCCCGCCCCGCCCGATCCGAGCCGTCCGGTTGAGCTGACGTCGTATCATTGCAGATACCCCATTCAGCAATTCGTCCCGGCGTGCCACTATACGGCCTTGCCGGAAAGTAGCAGATCAACTCTCTGAGAGCATCGAAAGATACATTGACGCTTGGACAGCGTATTAGCCTCGTCGGCCCGACCGGCTCCGGCAAGACGTCCACCGGCAGGCGTATCGCGAGAATCCTTGGATTCCCGTTCGTGGAGATGGACGCCTTGTTCTGGGGGCCTGACTGGACGCAATCGCCCGACGACGTGCTCCGTGCCCGCGTGGCGGACGCTGTACAGGGCGACTGCTGGGTGATAGACGGCAACTACAGCAGGGTGCAGTCGATCATCTGGGACCGCGTCGACACGGTCGTGTGGATGGATTACCCGTTCCGAACGGTTCTTTGGCAGCTTTTCTGGAGAACGCTTCGCCGCGTGATATCGCGGGAAGAGCTGTGGGCGGGCACAGGCAATAAGGAAACGTGGGGCAATGCATTTGCTTCGAGAGATTCTCTCTTTGTGTGGCTCACGACCAGCTACTGGCGAAGAAGAAAGCGATACCTGAGGGCAGTCGCTAGTCCTGAGAACTCTCATATCAATTTCGTGCGGCTGACCTCGCGGAGCGAGACCAGAAAATGGCTGACCGATTTGGAACTCGAAACGCGCCGATCCCTTGTAGCGGCAAAGGCCGGGCACGGTCAGTGATGAAGCGCGGTTAGGCGAGGCGAATCGACGTGTACTATCGCCCTCTGTCGCCAGGGCTCGCCTTAATCGCACTCGTACTAGCGGTCGTCGTCACTTTCCGAGACTGCTGGTTCCCGAACAACACAGAGCCCGCAGCTGAAAGGCAAGCCGCGGTCACACACGTGCCTGCGGCGACCTTTGCGCCGACGTCCACAGCCGTGCCCGCGCTGAGGGCCACGCGCACTCCGGCCGTAGCTCGAAAAGTCGGAGCCCTCCCGACACCGATGACGGTGCCGGCGCCCACAGCCACGCCGGCGCCAGCAGCCGCGCCCACGCAAGAATCCCAGGTCGACCTCACGACGTTGCTGGAGGCTATCCGTCCGGCGGTTGCCCAGCTGCGCGGTCTACCGCAGTGGGACGGGGACGCGATGCTGCTCAACCGCCAGATGCTCAGGGAGCGACTGGAGCAGGATCTCGCCGAGGATTACCCACCAGAGGAGTCGGACCTCGATCAGCTTGAGTGGGAGCTGCTAGGCATCCTCAGTCCCGAGCAGGACATAGTCCAGTTGCAGAAAGACTTGCTGAGCGACCAGGTCATCGGGTTCTACGATCCGGAAGACGGGGCAATGTTCGTAGTCGGAGACGACAGCACGCCCGTGCCGCTCCTCGTTTGGACGCTCGCGCACGAATACGTCCACGCTCTTCAGGACCAGGAGTTCGATCTGGACGCAATCGACGAGTCCATAGGCGAGGAAAACTACGACGCGCTGCTTGCGTTTCGGGCGCTCGTGGAAGGCGACGCCACGATCGCGGGCGCCCGGTACGCCCTCGCGTCGCTCTCACCTGAGGAAATGGCCGAGCTGGCTGCGAGCGACGACTCGGCCGGCGGCGCTTTCGACTCCGCGCCGCGGGCGCTGCGGGAGCTCCTGCTATTTCCGTACGACACTGGCCTGCAATACGTTTTGACGCTCACCGAGCGCGGTGCGTGGAGCGCCGTCAACGAGGCCTACGTCCGGTTGCCCGCTTCCACCGAGCAGGTGATACATCCCGAAAAGTATCGCGTGGGCGAAGCGCCGCTGGAAGTCGATTTAGCGGACATCACGCCCGGGCTTTCGCCGGGGTGGGAAGAAGTGCGTCGAAATGTCACAGGCGAGTTCTTCATCCGTGTGCTGCTCGAGTACGGGATCGACGCGCCAACCGCCCGCGAGGCGGCGGCGGGGTGGGGCGGGGACGCTTACGTTCTCTACCGCAACGAGAGCGGCCAGGGGCTCATGACAATGAAGTTCCGCTGGGACACCAGCGACGACCTGGATGAGTTCTGGACGGCGCTCGTCGACTTTCTTGTTAGCGGAGGCCTTGGCTCCGGGGCTTCCGAGGTCGGTGCAGCAACCGCGCAATGGTCCGGGTCTGACCGCGACGCCCGGGCCCTCCGACTGGCCGACTCCGTAGTACTCATCCTTGGACACGATCCCCAGACGGTTAGCCTGGCCGCGGAGTTGCTGTCTCGCGGCTAGCCCCCGTCCGATTCGATAAACGCCCGCCAGGCGGCGAGTACCGCGTTACGGGTCCGGTCGAGACTGCCGTCGTTGTCTATCAGCACTACCGGCGCTCCCGGCCGCCGCCTCTCGAACAACCGAATCTTCGCCTCATCAGACGACTGAGCGTCGACGCGCTTCGCCGCCTCGCTCGATTCGAGATCTCGAGATTCCGCAAGCCGTTTCAAACGCGCTTCCCGCGACGCGGTCACGATCCATAGCTCGTCGATCAGGGCGACTGTTTCGCTTTCCACGAGCTTTATCGCCTCGATTACTGTTGCCGGAGCGTCACTCGGTTGCCGGAGCAGCTTCCGAATCTCGGCTGCGACCGCCGGATGAACAATGTCCTCGAGCGCGGCCATGGCGTCGGGGTCGCCGAACACCACGTCGCCAAGTGCAGGTCGGTCGATCTCCTCGCGTCCGGCAACCTCTGTTCCGAACCGGTCCACTATCGCTTCAAACGTCGGGGTTCCGGCCTTG
>JAPOVO010000043.1 GCA_026708165.1 Chloroflexota bacterium
CGTTGTGGGACGCTTGCGTGTCGCTCGATCCCGCGAGCGTCAGCCCCCTGTTCCGGTGTCCGCTGTGCTTCACCGAGCATCGAGCGCGCACTCTCGAGCGGCTGTGCCAGAGTACACATGACGACCTGACCGGATGCCTGCAGCAGCGACGGCAGCGTTCCGTCGCGCGGGTGTATGGTGCCACCCAACAACAAAACTGGCGAAGGCCACCCACAGAACATGACCTTGGAGTGTTAGCCCGGATAGAACGGGAACCAATTCCGGCATGCGTTCCGAAGCTGCGCATCGCCTGGGGCGATCTCCATCGACGCGGTTACCACCACGGCGTGTCCCACCTTCATCACTTCTATACCCGCAGAAACCTGATCGCCTTCTCGCGTCTTTGGGAACAATCAGAGAGTATAGATTCCGCCTTGCGGGATGCAATCCGGCTGTGGCTGCTTAGCTACAACGCATCGCACACAACAATGATGACTCGTGTCGTTGCGAAATCCGGGCAGAGAGACCTGGTGGTGACCAGTGCGCAATCAGGCGTCCTGTACCTCAGCGGACTGCCCGTCGAGAAGAACGTCTTCCGTGGGCTGGATCGCAAACTGTCGACCGTCACCAAGGCATTCCAGTCGATTCATGGCCGCAATGCCCGCGTTACCGTGCATCAGAGGTCGAGCTGCGCAGTGGATCTTCCGGACGCCTCCGTCGACTACGTCTTCACCGACCCGCCCTTCGGCGCCAACATCCCGTACTCGGAGATTGCCTTCTTGAACGAGGGGTGGTTGGGCCGACGCACGAACACTGCGGAGGAGGTCGTGGTAAGCCCTAGCCAAAGGAAGACTGTCGACGACTATCAAACGCTTCTGACGAGGGCGCTGCGGGAAGTCCGTAGAATTCTCAAGCCCTCGTCGTGCGCGACCGTTGTGTTCCACTCGGCCGCCGCCGGCGTCTGGAACGCGCTTCGCAACGCCTACACGGACGCGGGGCTTGATGTGGATCACGCGGGAATCCTCGACAAGAAGCAGGCGAGCTTCAAGCAGGTCACCACCACCGGCGCAGTCCGCGGAGACCCGGTTCTACTTCTGCGCAGACGCCGGCATGCGCCCGAGCGCATCAATGAGGACCCTTGGGAAGTTGCAGCCAGGATCAAGCATGAGTCGTCCGACCTGGAACTCTCGGAACAAACGCCCGCCCGCCTCTACTCGCGCCTCGTGACTCACTACCTGTCCAACCATCAGGATGTCCCGGTTGACGCACGCCAGTTTTACACTTGGTTGGCGTCACAGGAGGCTGTAGAGGCCGATCGTGCACTGTGACGACATTACGCAGCTGCGCGCGGAAGCCCGGGCGTTGGAGCAAACGCTTCCGATTGCTCGCCGCAAGGCCTTGGGGCAGTTCTTCACAGGACCCCGGATCAGCCGATTACTCGCACACCTCGCCTTCCGGGAGGACACGGGCCGGGTGCTCGATCCGATGGCTGGAACCGGTGATCTGATCGAGGCGGCGTACGCGGTCGCGAACGAACGTCCCGGTCGCATCCGCCAACTCCACGCTGTCGAAATCGACGCCAGCGTCGCGGAGCTCTGCAGACGACGGCTGGAGGTGCTGACGCGCGGAGCCGGCACGGACTTGCGTGTTCTCTGCGCCGACGCATTCGACGCGGCCACCTTTTCTCTGCTCGCCGAGAAGGACTACGACCTGGTTATCGCCAATCCCCCGTACGTCCGGTATCAGACGATGGGAGATCGAGGCGAGGCTGTTCGGGCCGGCCTTCTGGAAGCCGCGTCGTCGGTTCTGAAAAGACCCGTACGCAACATTTGGGCTACGTTAGCCAACGGTTACTCGGGCTTGGCCGACCTGTCCGTCCCGTCGTGCCTGCTATGCGGAATGCTCGTCCGACCGGGTGGCCGGCTGGCTCTGGTTCTGCCTGCCACCTGGCGCACTCGCAACTATGGCAAGGTGGTGCGGTACCTGTTCCTGCGTGCCTACCACATTGAAACGGTCGTCGAGGATTCGCCCCCCGGTTGGTTTCCCGACGCTCTTGTGGGTACTCACCTTGTCGTCGCCCGGCGTCTTTCCGACGAAGCGGCGGCGGTGCCGCTGTCGGATCGTCGGGAGTGGATCGAGAGCGACTGGGTGAAGCTTGATCGTCTCGCCGCAACCCATGCAACCGGGGCTGGTCAGAAACCCAACATCGGTAGGCTGGCCTCCTGGATTCTCGGCAGCAAGTCAGGCTCGCGCCCCGAAGGGACGACGTTGCGAACCGTTTCCGATCAAGACGAGTGGGACGCCATAAGGGCAGGAGGTCGGCCGCCAGCCTGGCTGAGGGTACTCGAGGCCTTTCCGCAGTCGCCGTCGACGCAACGCGTCAAGCCGAGTCGCGGCCCCGACCCCGGGTGGCTGCCCCACGCGCTTCGTGACGTCATCAAACCAAACATGCGGGCGGGTTTCTGTACATTGGAGGACTTGGGGCTTCGAGTCGGACAGGGACTGCGCACGGGATGCAACCGCTTCTTCTATGTCCAACGCGCCGGCGAGCCATCCGGCGAGTTGACACCGGTGACGACCAGCACGGCTTTCGAATCACGCATCGTGTTGGTGCCAACCGCCGCGCTCCGCGCGGTCCTGCATCGCCAGACGGAACTTGCCACGCTCGCATCGCACGGTCCGCCGACGCTCGTGCTCGACCTGCGGGCCTGGGTTCTGCCGGAAGACATGGACACCGTCAACGCCGCTCTCCCCGCGTACGAGCGCTCGGGACTGACCGTCCCTCAAGAGATGCCCGCGGGCCTGGCCAACCATGTTCGTGCCGCCGCTCTCGCGAGTTTGCCCGGAACCGCGCACTCGACGGTCGCGGACCTCTCCGCCGTGCGTACGAACGTCCGTGCCGCCGGTCCGAACTCGCCGCCCCGTTTCTGGTACATGCTTCCCGACTTCGGCGCCCGCCATGCCCCGGAAGCTCTCGTACCGCGAATCAACCATGACACTCCTCGGACCTATGCCAACACCGATCCGAAGGTGCTGGTTGACGCGAATTTCTCAACGTTCTGGTCAGATGACGCAAGGTGGTCGCCAGACGTGCTGGCCGCACTTCTCAACAGCACATGGTGCCGGCTGCTCGTGGAAACCATGGGCGCAAAGCTGGGCGGCGGGGCGCTGAAGCTTGAGGCATCGCACCTTCGACAGATTCCCATCCCCAGCCTGGGAGGTGATGCGCTCGAAGCAATGAAGACTGCCGTCCGATCTGCGGACGCCTCCTCCGTCGTTCTTGTTGACCGCCTCGTACTGAAGCCGCTGTTGGGCCGTTCAGCTTCGCATGCCGAACTCGACGCCCTCGCCGCAGTGCTGCGGAACCGCGCGGCCCGCGCTCGGGACGGGCGCCGACGGTCGGTGTGATGACAGCACGAACCGGTGGCCGTTCTCGACAGCTTCCGAGATGGAGAGGTGCTGCTCGGTCGCGCGGCGGCCGCACTATCCCGGTCGCGCACGCTCGGTGAACCCTCGCATGAGGACAACCGAGCACAGGAAGGTGCCGCCTTGATCGTCGTTCAGAGCCAGACAAATCCGGCAACGATCCGGAACGCGATTGCCGACCTGATCGCGCGCGGCGTGATAGAGCGGAAAGTCGCAGCGGCGTACACGACGTTTTCCGGAAGCAAGATGTTGCTCGACGCCCTGGCCCAGTCCGTCGGCGATGAGGCGTTCTCAAGCATGCCCAAAACCCTCGTCACTTCGCTTGACTACTCGACCACCGAGCCTGCTGCACTGGCGCGATGGCTGGCATTGGACAACGTCACGGTACGTATCGCCGGCGCCAACGCCTTGGCTGACGGCGTCACCACACCAACGCGGGCATTTCATCCCAAGGTCTATGCATTCCGCGCGGATGACCAGACGTCGGGCGTCCTGGTCACTTCGGCGAACCTCACGGGCCGTGGTTTGACCGCGAACGTCGAAGCCGGGTGGCTCCAGCAACGTGTTCCGTCCGCCGACGTCGATATCGCATTCTCCATGATGTGCGAGGACACGGAAACACTGACTGAAGACATGGTCAAGCAGTACGAACACGTCAGGAGCGCGTCGCGTACTTCCGTTCCCG
>JAPOVO010000213.1 GCA_026708165.1 Chloroflexota bacterium
TTTATACTTTCTCGGTCATCACCATCGCTATAGTTTCTTCTAATTCTTTTGTTTTTATCATCATTCGCTTACGAAAGATCCGGTCGGCGAGAACCCCGGCGAGCGGCGAAAGAAGGAGCATCGGCACAGACCTGCAGACTGCCGCCATGCTTAGGAACAACGGCGATCGGGTTAACTCGTAGATGAGCCAGCCCTCGATGGTCATCTGCATCCAGAATGCCGCCGAAACGCCCACGCTCCCTTGCAGCATCGTGCGAAAGCCCGACACCTGAATCGCAGGGAACATTTCGAGCGCCCGGTGGCGCAATCCTGTGAAAAACGTAGATCGGAGGGTGCTGGCCGCGCGCGTTTCGCCCGGACCTGAGATGCCACTTGGAGTTGTCAAAGGCGCCCCGGCGCGGGACACACGGGCGGATTTTCCGACGGGAGCACCTATGGCGCGCCTTTCGATCGAAGCGTCTGGCGGCTTGTCGCGAGACCTATGTATGGTGCGGACTTGAGATTTGGCTGTCAAACGCCGGCGCGCTGCATGCGACTCGCAAACCTCGCTGCGGCCTCGCTTCAAACTTGCGGCGACGCAGAATCTTCCGCCTAGTCGTATTGAACAATACGGGCGATTTGCCGACCAGTTCGGTGGGGACGGCTATTGTTGTTAGGAGATTCCGAATTGCAACCTCACTGGAGGAATTGAGATGGCCGACTTGAGAGGGCGGAGCGCTGTGATAACTGGTGCCGGACGCGGGATCGGTCGCGCCATTGCCCTCCGGCTGGCGGAGGATGGCGCCGACCTGGTCATAAACGATCTGGACGTGGTTCCGGCCGAAGAGACAGCCGCGGATGTCCGCGATCGTGGCGTGAGGGCCGTGGTCAACAATGCAGACGTGACCGAGGAGTCCGAGGTGACCGCCATGGTCGAGTCGGCAGTGGCGGAGTTCGGCAAACTGGACATAATGATCGCCAACGCGGGCATTCATAGGGTGATGAAGATCCTCGATGCCTCTATGGAGGACTTCGACAGAATCATGCGGGTCAACGTTCGCGGCGTGTTCTTGTGCGGGCGGGAGGCCGCGAGGCACATGGTCCGGAGAGGGTCGGGCAAGATCATCAACGCGGCATCCGTGTCGGGGCACCGTGGCGGCTCGTTTCAGAGCGCTTACGCTGCCAGCAAGTTTGCGGTCGTCGGGCTTACTCAGGCATTCGCCCGTGAGCTTGCCCCCCACGGAATAACGGTCAACGCCTACTGTCCGGGAATTGTCGATACTCGCATGTGGGCAGGAATCGACGTTGAAATGTCCGAGGTTCTCGGCGGTCCAACGGGCACCGCACTCGAGCAGGCGCTCGCCACCGTTGCGCTGGGGCGGCAGGAGACTCCCGAGGACATCGTCGGCCTCGTGAGCTATCTGGCGTCATCCGATTCCGACTACATGACCGGGCAGTCGATCAATATATGTGGTGGAATTCACATGTACTAGAGCGTTGATCGGCTTCGCCAAACCGAAAGACGCAATAGATGCGGGAAGAGAGGTTGGGCGCGCTGGACCGCGCAAAGGGTTTACGATGATGGTGATTATCACGGAGACTTGGCTGCCACCATCGAGTAGGGACGTAGGGTGCGTTGAAATGCCGGTGAAGCAAAGTGGGTGATTCACAGGTAGGCGGCTCGAAGCTGCGCATTGCGATAGGCGGAGACCACCACGGTTTCCATTACAAGAACATGTTCCTCCGGTCTCTTGCCGAACGAGGCTTCGAGGTTATCGATGCGGGGCCGTATGAGCTTGACCCTGCCGACGACTATCCGGACTTCGCGGATGTCGTGGGCAAAGCCATCCAGGAAGGCACGGCGGACCGCGGCATCCTCATTTGCGGGAGCGGCGTTGGCGCCAGCATCGCAGCATCCAAGCTGCGGGGCGTGCGGGCCGCTGTCTGCCACGACATTTACTCCGCGCATCAGGGAGTTGAGCACGACGACATGAACGTGCTTTGCCTCGGATCGAAGATCGTTGGAACAGAGCTGGCCCGCGAGCTGGTCGACGCCTTTCTGGAGGCTTCGTTTACGGGCGAAGAGCGTTTCGTGCGCCGGCTGAGCAAGGTCGCCGATCTCGAATGACGGCCCGACCGGAAGTAGTGGTGATACTCCTCCATCTGGATTGAAAGGAGTTAGGACAATGTCGACAACCCCGATTCGTGAGCTTGGAAGCCTGGGGCAATCAGTCTGGATCGACCAGATAAGCCGGGGCATGATTGCCTCGGGCGAACTGGAGCGGCTCCGGGACGCAGGCGTTACCGGTCTAACGTCCAATCCGACCATATTCCAGAAGGCCATCGATGCGAGTTCCGACTATGACGATGACCTCACTGCGCTCGCTGAACGAGGGTTGGGCGCGGAGGCCGTTTTCGAGTCGGTCGCGCTCGACGACATTCGCGCGGCTTGCGACCTCATGCGGCCGGTATACGATGCCGCAAATTGCTCCGATGGATTCGTCAGCTTCGAGGTCTCACCGCATCTGGCGCATAAGACGGCCGAGACAGTTAGTGAAGCCAGGCGTCTATGGGACCTTATCGACCGTCCCAACGTGATGATCAAGGTGCCGGGGACGCCGGAGGGCGTGCCCGCGTTTCGTTCACTCGTGGCTGAAGGACTGAACATCAACGTCACTCTGCTGTTCGCGGTAGACGCTTACGTGGATGTGGCCAACGCCTATATCGACGGTTTGGAAGCGTACGACCGGGCAGGCGGGGAGGTCGGCTCCGTGGCATCGGTGGCGTCGTTCTTCGTCAGCCGCGTTGACACGGCTGCCGACGCGGCTCTGCAAGCTCTGGTCGATGGTGGCCGGACCGAGATTAGCGATCTACTTGGACAGGCCGCAGTGGCCAACGCGAGGATCGCCTACTCTCGCTATTTGGATATTTTTGGAAGCTCCCGTTTTCAGGAATTGGCGAACAAGGGTGCTAAGGAGCAGCGTTGCCTGTGGGCCAGCACCAGCACCAAGAACCCGGCCTACAGCGACGTTCTCTACGTTCAGGAGCTCATTGCTCCCGATACCGTTAACACCATGCCCATGGACACAATCGAGGCGTGGAATGACCAAGGCGACACAAGGCTGACTCTCGAAGATGGCATGGACGGTGCGCAGGGCATTATCGACCGCATCGAGGCGGCGGGCATTTCATTGAAGGAAATTACCGACCAGCTCACGATCGACGGCGTCGAGGCGTTTGCCGATTCATACGACCTGCTACTGGCTGACGTGGGTGAGAAGAGCGCCCGACTTACAGCCGCGGCTGCTTCATAGTTTGTCAGGCGACTCTGTAGACGCTCCGGTCCGGCGGGCGCTCGACCGGCTTTCCGGCGACCGAATCGTCTCACGTATCTGGGACAACGATCCGACCGTCTGGCGCGGCGCTAGCGAGGATCAGAGCGAGATTGTCGACCGGCTCGGCTGGCTTGACGCGCCATCCGAAATGCTCGACGAAGCGGACGCCGTTGCCGCGTTTGCGGACCAAGTCCGCGACGATGGAATCCGGCATGTTGTGGTGCTGGGTATGGGCGGCAGTAGTCTCTGCCCCGAGGTCCTTAGGGCCAGCTTTGGAAGCGCTCCGGGCTTCCCTGAGTTGGTGGTTTTGGATTCGACTGTGCCCGCGACTGTCGAGCGTGTGGCGCGCGCCATAGATCCCGCGCGGACCTTGTTCATCGTGTCCAGCAAGTCGGGCACCACCACCGAGCCCTTGAGCTTTCTCCACTACTTTCACGAGGTCGTTGCCGGCACAGTCGCGGCGGATGTCGGCTCCAGTTTCGCGGCCATAACCGATCCCGGGACGCCGTTGGAGAGTCTCGCTGGCGAAATGGGGTTCCGGGATGTATTCCGCGCCGCCGCGGACGTCGGAGGCAGGTATTCGGCCTTGACTCACTTCGGCATAGTACCCGCTGCGCTGATCGGTCTTGAAATACCGAAGCTGCTGAAGCGTGGCGAGTCGATGGCCGAAGAATGCGCCCCGGACATGGCGATTGATGACAACCCCGGGGCGTTGCTGGGCGCGGTGCTCGGCGGGTGG
>JAPOVO010000144.1 GCA_026708165.1 Chloroflexota bacterium
CATTCTCGGAAGCCTCTTCGATTGCGCTCACCGGCGGTCGGACGCCACTGGCCGGCGAAGGAGCGGGGCGGTGAGTCAGAAGGCGGCTCGTTTGCCGCGGCCGTACTACGTCGGAGCGGTGGCGACGGCCTGGCGGCTAATGGGCAGCCGCGCCCGGAATCTCAAGGCCGCGATTGGCCTGCGTTTCTTGCAGGCTATGTGCTCCGGAGTGCCCGTGCTGTTTCTCGTGTGGATCGTGGACCACTTGCGTGAGGGGACGTTGGAGACGGTTCATGCATGGATCGCGACCGGAGTGACGGTAGGCACCGTGGCGGCACAGTTCGGGGTCTCGTACGCAAGCAATCGATATGCGTGGTTGGGCAGCTTCTACGCGATAGCTGAAGCACGCGCGACGACGCTAAGCCACGTCCAGCGGCTGCCGCTGGGTACGCTCCGTTCGCGCACGACCGGGGACGTGACGACCGCGTTCTCAACGGACTTTGCCATGGTCTCGGAGTATGTATCGGACGGGGTGCCTACGCTCTTTGGCGCGATCGGCCTGCCGCTTTTTGTTGCAGTCGGACTCTTCTTCATCGATCCCGCGCTGGCGGTCGCGGTCGCACTGAGTCTCGTGGTTTCCGGGCCGATCTTCTTCTGGGTCAACGCTCAGTTCAAGACGCTCGCGCTATTGCGCGGAGACCGCGTGGCGGATTCCAGCGGGCGCATGCTCGAGTACGTGCTCGGCATCACTGTCGCGCGGGCGTTCAACCGCACCGACGATCGGATGAGTCACTACAGCCGCGCCGTGCGTGCGATCCGTCGGATCAACAACCGGCTGGTGCTGCGACTTCTGCCGCTGGGGATGTTGACGGTCGCGATCGTGCAACTGGGCGTGCCGGTGGTGATCGCCTTTGCGGCCTACCGTTGGTTCGGTGGCGCGACCGACGCGGGGACGGTGTTGATTTTTCTCGTGCTGGTCCTGCGCGTCTACGGGCCGATAGTGGCGTTGGCGGGTCACTTCGAGATGCTTCGCATTGGCGACGCCGCGCTTGAACGGATCGGCCGGATCATGGACCTGGAGGAGCAACAGGCGCCCGAAACGCCACGGTTCGAGCCGCAGGGCCATGACGTGACGTTCGACAACGTCACGTTTGCGTACGAATCGACCCCCGTTCTCAAAGACGTGTCTTTCGTCGCGCGAGCCGGTACCACCACCGCAATAGTGGGCCCGTCCGGCGCCGGCAAGAGCACCATCCTGAACCTCATATCGCGCTTCTGGGACCCCTCCGAGGGTGTGGTCAGCATCGGCGGTATAGATGTAAGGCAACTAACGCATCAACAACTCTTTGAACAGATAACCGTGGTGTTTCAGGACGTATACCTGTTCAGGGCGACAATCCGCGAGAACATCGCCTTTGGTCGACCGCAATCCACCGACGTGGAGATCAAGGCCGCCGCCCGCGCGGCGAAGGCCGACGAGTTCATCGAGGCTTTGCCGCAGGGATACGAGACGATGGTCGGTGAGGGCGGAGCAACCCTTTCCGGCGGTGAACGACAGCGACTTTCGATTGCCAGGGCGGTCCTGAAGAACTCTCCAATAGTCCTGCTCGACGAGCCGACCTCCTCACTCGACGCACTGAACGAGAGCGCGGTCCGCAACGCGCTGGTCGCACTCCTGCGCGGCAAGACAGTGCTCGTGGTGGCTCACCGGTTGCCAACGATTCAATCGGCGGACCAGATACTCGTCATCGATTCCGGCCGCATTGTGCAGCGCGGCTCGCATCAGGATCTCATCCAGCAAGTGGGAGGTCGCTATCACCAGCTATGGCAGGACCGCAGGCGCGCTTCAGCCTGGCGAATACGGGGAGCCCCAGCCTCATAGGAGAGCGGCGCCGAAATCACAATAGAATCAGGTGAGCTGGCTTGCAGAGGCGGACGAGATGATCCGAAATGCCGTGGCGGCGGGAGGAACTCAGTTCAGAGAGATCGAGGAATTCCAGTGGATGTACGGCGGGACCTTCCAGGATCTCGACGGGCACATCTGGGAGATCGGTCACATGGGCAAAGCGGCAACTTCGGCGGATGCCGAAGGGAACGAGGATGAGTCACGATGACGGTATCGCCGAAAGTAAGTCCCTATCTCTGGTTCGATGGACAGGCTGAAGAGGCAGCCGAGTTCTACGTCTCGGTGTTTCCCAACTCGAGGATTCTGAGCGTTTCCAAGACCTCGTCCGGCCCGGCCAAGGGCGGTGCGGTGGTGGAGTTCGAGATCGACGGCCAGAAGATCGGGGCCTTCGACGGCGGACCGATGGTCAAGTTCACCTGGGCTGTGTCGTTCGTCGTCTATTGCGACTCGCAGGAGGAGATCGATTACTTCTGGGAGCGGCTTTCGGAAGATGGCGAGCCCAGCCAGTGCGGTTGGCTGCAGGACAAGTATGGGCTGTCGTGGCAGGTGTGGCCGGCGGTCCTGCCCGATCTATTGGAGAGCAACGGGGAGGCGGTGATGGAGGCGCTGTTGACGATGGGGAAGCTCGACATCGAGGAGCTGCGCCGGGCCGCCGAGGGCGGATGACAGCGGCGCCGTCGCACTGGTCAAGGCGGCGAAGGGAGATGGGGCCTGGACCGTTCATCGGCCTCAGAGTTTCAAGGAGCACCCCGCCTACAGCACCGCGGCCCACTCGAATGTTCGCAATATACTGCGTGCCGCCCGCCAACGTGAGTTAGAGGAGACTGTCATGCCCATTGCCCGCGGCCCCTTGGAGGTCAACATCGAGGCCGAGCCGCCGTTCCTGGAGCGGGACGGGCTGAAGCTGAACCGCAACGTGGTGCGGAAGGAGTTTTCCGGCGACATGGTCGGCGCCTCGGAGGCGCAGATGATCGCCGCCTTTACCGGTACTCCCGGTTCGGCAGGCTACGTGGCCATCGAGCACTTCACGGGCTCGGTGGGTGGGAAATCGGGCTCGTTCGTGCTCCAGCACAGCGGCGTGATGAACAAGGGCGACGCCCGGCTCGAGGTCACGATCGTGCCCGACTCGGGCAGCGGGGAGCTGGCCGGCATTTCGGGGACGCTGGGGATCGACAGCGACGAGGATCAGCACTCCTACGTCCTCGACTACGAGCAGGCATAACCGGGCTAGCTTGACGGGACTTTCAGTCCCTCGATGAGAGCGGCGCGGGCCGCAGACCGCGTGGGGATCGAAAGTTGCATCTTGGAGTTCAACGGGTTGGCTGTGCTCGTTAGGTAATAATCCAATGAAAGGCTGGTCAGTCCCGCCGCCAGGGCGGCGTGTCACATTGCTTGATTAGTTAAGAAGAGAGGGAACATGGTGGAGTTCGATGTCGAAAGTCATCTTGGCGCGGTAGAGCGCAGTGTGTCGTGGCTGGAGCGCGACGGAATGGACGCCAGCGAGGTCACTCTGGCCCGCGACTACGCGACGACGGTTGAAGATTTGTGGGAGGCGGTAACGAACCAGGAGCGCATTCCGCGCTGGTTCGCGCCGGTCAGCGGCGAGCTGCGACTCGGCGGCAGCTATCAGGTGGAAGGCAACGCCGGGGGCAAGATCACGGCGTGCGAGCAAAACTCACACTTCTCGCTCGATTGGGTGTTCAGCGGGTGGACGAGCTGGGTGGACGTAAGCGTCTCGGACGCAGGACCGGGCCGCGCGCGGCTGAGCCTCACGCACACGGCGCACCTTTCGGAATTCTGGGACACCTACGGGCCGGGGGCGGCCGGGGTCGGCTGGGAAATGGGGTTCGTGGGACTTGGGCTGTACCTGGCGGACCCCGACTGGCCCAAGCCTGAAATGGTCGATTTCGCCACTTCGCCTGACGGCAAGGCATTCATCATTGGCAGCAGCGAAGGATGGGGACGAGCGGCGGTCGCGGCCGGTACGAACCCCGAAGCAGCGAACGCGGCGGTAGCTAGGACGACGGCGTTCTACACCGGCGAATCGGACGAGTCCGCCTAGGAGTCGGGCAGGCCGGACCTTTGTGGGTGCTGGTGGCCGGATCGCTCGGAGCGGGTTAGGGCACTGCCTCGAATCGGCGGTTGATCTATATCGTC
>JAPOVO010000114.1 GCA_026708165.1 Chloroflexota bacterium
GGCTATGAGCAGGCGGGCCCAGCGTGTGGCCGCACAGTTGACCCGTGATGTGGGCGAGATTCTGCGGTCTAAAGTCAACGACCCCGATCTCGGCTTTGTAACGGTAACCAGAACTTACGTCACGGCAGACCTCCGTCATGCCCGACTGATGTGGGCGGTCCTGGGTGGGGACGACCAAATCTCCAGATCGCAGGCCGCGCTCGCCCGGGCATCGAATCACATTCGCAGAGAGCTAGGATTCGTCATCGGATTGCGCTACACCCCAGCGTTGGAATTTGAGATGGACGCCGCCTATTACGACGGGAGTGCCGTTCTCAATACTCTCACCGATCTGGATGTGGAACCGCCCGGTACGTCAACCCAAACCAGCGGGTAATGTCGTCGAAAAAACCGCCCTGCCTGGACGCCTACTTTCTCAACGTCATAAAACCTCGACATATGACTTCGGCGAAAGTTGTAAACACGATAAAGCGAGCCGGAAAATTCCGGCGTGTTGGCCATGCCGGAACGCTCGACCCCTTGGCGGACGGGGTATTGCCCGTGGCGGTCGGTGGAGCAACCCGCATGACTGCGTGGCTCCACGGCTTTACGAAGTCGTATGTCGCTGTGGTGATGTTTGGAATGTCCACCACGACCGACGATCTGGAGGGCAGGCCCGTTACAAGGTCGAGCGTTCTGCCCTCGCCGGTCCGGATTCGACGCCATTTGCGGCGGTTGGTCGGCGAAACCATGCAGCAGCCGCCGGCCTACTCCGCGGTCCGAGTGCAGGGAAAACGGGCCTACGCGGTCGCGCGGACCGGAGAGAGTCCCCAGTTAGCGGAGCGCAAGGCCTACGTTGCCTCGGCGCGATTGCTGGAGCTCGACCATTGGACGGCTGAAGACTTGAATCGCGTGGGCCTCGACTGGACCGTCAGCGAGTCATGCGGGTCGAGCCGCGGGATGCTGGTTGCCGCGATTGAGATCGAGTGTGGTACGGGTACTTACATAAGGAGCATCGCTCGCGACTTGGGGCGCGCGCTCGGCTGTGGCGCGTGCCTGGCGGGCCTTACCAGAACGAGGGTCGGGCCGTTCTGCCTGCCGCAGGCTTCCTCACTAAAGGAGGCTGTTCATTCGATTGAGAACGGTTTCGTCGGCAAAATCGCATACGCCGCCGATGTCGCCGGACTGCGGTCGGCGGGGCTGGCTTTGGGGTTCGATGAGATGTCTCGATTTCTGCACGGCTCGATGGTCAATGTCGAAGGATCGACCGGTTGGAATCGGGTCTACGACAACGCGGGACGTTTTCTTGGCATGGGTGACGTTGAAAGCGGCGGCTTGCTGCGGCCCAAGGTCGTGCTCCAGCGGCCAGGGGTTGGTGCGGCTTGACTGAGATATTGCCGACGGACCGCGATTCCAAAATTGACGGTCCATCCGCGGTCACCATTGGAAAATTCGACGGCGTACACGTCGGACATCAGGCGGTCATCGACCAGACGGCGCTTTCCGCGCGTCTCATCGAAGGTGTTTCGGTCGTAATCAACATGTGGCCGCATCCGGCAACAGTCCTCGCGCCGGGTATGAAAATCTCGCTGCTCACCACGCTCGAAGACCGGTTGGACCTGATCGCGCTACGAGCGCCCGACTATGTGCAAATCGCGAAATTCGATGTTCATTTTTCGCAACAATCCGCTACCGACTACCTCTCGTCTCTCCGTGAAAAGTTGGGCATGAAGGTGCTCGTGCTGGGGGAGGATGCTCGCCTGGGGCGTGACCGCCACGCCGGCATCGATGAGTTGAAGCAGATAGCCAGCCGGCTGGGCGTACGCGTTGAAGTCGTCGACGTTGTCGGCTCAGGCGAACGGGCCGGAAGCGGTCTGGTCAGAGAGGCCTATTCCCGGGGAGATGTCGCGACCGCGGCCAGGCTCTTGGGAAGATTGCCGAGTTATAGGGGCGTTGTCGAAAAGGGCGACCGTCGAGGGCGGGAGTTGGGGTTTCCGACTGCAAATCTCCGGGTCCGCTCCGACCTGGCGTTACCGGCGCCCGGCATATACAAGGGGGCGGCCGCAATAGTCGACCAGCCGGAAAGCGGACGGTTGGCCGCGGTAATCAGCCTGGGGACTCGCCCAACAGTCGTGGAAAACGGCGAGTTGCTCCTCGAAGTCCATCTGCTCGATTTCGACCAAGACCTGTACGGGGCCGAGTTGCGAGTGTTTTTCGAAGACTTGATCCGCCCCCAGGCCAAATTCTCGAGCGTCGAAGAGCTTGTCGACGCAATGCACGCCGACGTCGCCGCCGCTCTGACTCTGCCGCAACTTCCCGACGAACTGTACGAACCGTGGGCTCCCTGTCGTCATACTTAACCTTGCGGCGAACTGTTCCCGAGCTGTAGCGTACAGACCAGTATGGTTGCCGCCCGGAAGCGTCTCGTAGCTATAGGCGGGCGGCTCTAGGCCGGAAGCCTCCCAAGAGCCAACTTATACGAAGCGTCGATTAGCTCGTCCGCCAGCAGGCAGTCGCGTGCCGTGGCCAGCGGCGGACGGCCTTCCTTCCACGCGCCGAGGATTTCCCTCACGGTATCGCGGTAGCCGCCGCTTTCGTCCACGCGGGTTGCCACCGGGTCCTTGCCCACTCTCGTTTCGACGAGCTGGTCGCCGCTCCAGATCAGGTGAGCTTCCGACCCGGCGATCCTCCATTCGCCGTCGGTTCCGTCAACCGGAAAATTGCAACCCGCCTCCACCGTGCCAATTACGTCACCGGCCCTGAGTGTGACTATCGCGTAGTCCTCAACCGGAAGGCCGTGCACAACCGATGACATCTCAGCGGCAACGACCTCCACGTCTGGCCCCGCGATGGAGCGAAAGATATCGAACGCGTGCCCGCCGAGGTTCCGGAGGCAGCCTCCCCCACTGTGTTCGGAGCCGAGCATCCACTCCGACCCGCATTCGATATACCGCTGGGGCGTGGGCCGGATCATCCTGAACTGTGTATGAGATATCGCCCCGAACTCCCCGCGCTTGACCATCTCGGTTGCCCGCCGTGCGAACTGTGAGCGCCGGATTGCGTACGGCACGGCAATGAATGCCCCCTTCGCTTCGGCCCGTTCCACGACCGGCCGCAGCTCTTCCGCCGACATTGCCATGGGTTTTTCCATCATGAATGGATATCCGGTGTCCACCAGATAGCCCGCTGTCTTCGCCATGTCGGAGTGCTTGCCCAGGGCTACGACGAAGTCGGGTTCGGTTTCAGCGAGCATTTCTCGAAAGTCCGTGTAAGACGGAGCTTCGAACAATTTGCTCCTCGACTCGGCGATTGCGGGGTCCGGGTCTGACATGGCGACCAACTGGGTTCCCAGATCGAGCAGATGATCGACGTAGCGCGCGTCTATCAACGCGTGCCAATGACCAACGCCGACCACTGCAACCCTGATATCAGACAAATCGACCATTTTTGACTACTTCCGTCTTGGCGGGATCCGATCCCGCTTAGCTCAAGCGCGCCGCACTCAGACTAGTGTAAGACGGCGGCTGGCGTCCCGGATTCGCTGTAGTGCTCTCTCAGAACGTCGGCAACGCCGGGACGCGTAAACTCGGCCGGCAAAGACTGGCCGCTGCTCAGCATCTGGCGGACCTTTGTGCCGCTGAGCGCAAGATGGTGTTCGCTCGGATGAGGGCAAGTCTTGGACGAAGCGATCCCTTTGCACGTCTTGCAGAAGAACGCGTTCTCAAACGGAATCGGAACGATACCTAGTTCGTCGCGATCGAAACTCTCGAAAATGCGCTGCGCGTCGTACGGGCCGTAGTAGTCGCCGACACCGGCGTGATCGCGGCCGACGATGAAGTGAGTGCACCCGTAGTTCTTTCGAATCAGGGCGTGAAAGATGGCCTCCCGTGGCCCTGCGTATCGCATTGCGGCTGGCAATACTCCGAGAACGCAGCGTTCAGGCGGAAAATACTCGCCAAGCAGCGCTTCATAGCATTGCATTCTGACTTCGGCCGGAATGTCGTCGCTCTTGGTCGGTCCGATCAACGGGTTTACGAACAACCCGTCG
>JAPOVO010000333.1 GCA_026708165.1 Chloroflexota bacterium
CCCCTCTCCGGCCACGGCGCCTTTGCCCAGCGGCAGCTCCTTGAGGTCCGCGTCGAGCGGCTTGCCGATTGCGGCTCCCCTCGCGATGCGGATGGCGAAAGGCCCTCGGTGCTTGTAGGCCGTGTAGATCAGGTGTTGCAGCTCGTTCTCGTCCATCGGCGCCGCGACCACGGCGTTGGGCAGGCATCGCAGGTACGAAAGGTCGAACGCGCCGTGATGGGTCTTGCCGTCCTCGCCGACAATGCCCGCGCGGTCGGCGATCAGCGTCACCGGCAGGTTCTGAATGCAGATGTCGTGGACCACCTGGTCGAACGCCCTCTGCAGGAACGTCGAGTAGATCGAGACGAACGGGTTGAGTCCGTTCGACGCCATCCCCGCCGCCATGCTTACGGCGTGCTGCTCGGCGATACCCACGTCGAAGACCCTGTCCGGGAATTCGCGGCGCACGTCCACCAGTCCCGTGCCCTCCAGCATCGCGGCGCTTATGCCCATCACCGACTCGTCGTCGCGCATCAGCCGCGCCAGGGTCTGCGCGAACACCTTCGAGTAGGTGGGCGCCGCCGGCCCGTCGCCCAGCGGCGAGCTTGGCTGGTGAAACTTGACGGGGTCGTCCTCGGCCGGCTCATAGCCGTGGCCCTTGTGCGTCACCACGTGCACCAGCGGCACCCGGCGCTTGGCGTTCCTGGCTTGCCGGAAGGTCTCTTCGAGCTGCTTGAAGTCATGTCCGTCCACGGGGCCGAGGTACTGGAACCCCATCTCCGTCCACAACATCGTCGGCACGATAAGACCCGCCAGCCCGGTCCTGAATCTCTTGACGAGTTGATAGGCCAGGTCGCCCTTGGGCATCCGCCTCAAGAGGGTCGTCATGCGCCCGATCATCGACTCGAATTCGGGATGCGTGATCAAACGCTTGCGCCAGTTGGTCAGAAACCCGATGTTTTCCGAGATCGACATGCCGTTGTCGTTGAGCACGACGATGAACTTCTCGGGGTTGAGATGCACGATGTTGTTCAGCGCCTCGAAGCTAGACCCGGAGGTCATCGCCCCGTCCCCGACCACCGCCACGGTCCACGAGCCGGTCCGCCGGTTCGCGGCGCCCTCCGCGATTCCGAGAGCGATTGAAAGGCCGGTCCCCGCGTGGCCCGCGCACAGTGTGTCGTGCGGGCTTTCGCTCGGCTCTCCAAACCCCGACAGCCCGCCCTCCAGGCGGATGTTCTGGAACTCGTCCCGCCGCCCGGTCACCAGCTTGTGCGTGTAGGTCTGGTTGGTCGTGTCCCAGACCAGGCTGTCGTTGGGACTGTCGAAAACGCGGTGCAGCGCCAGCGTCAGCTCCACGACCCCCAGGTTCGAAGCCAGGTGCCCGCCGCGCTCGGTTATCACCGAGATGATGGTGTCCCGCACGTCTTGCGCGACCTGGGTCAGCTCGTCGTGGTCAAGCCCTTTGAGGTCGTCCGGCGCGTCGATCTGGTCAAGGAGACGGCGGGGCATAGGGGACTCCTTATGCATTTTCGACCGCGACAGCAGAGCGCCGAGACTAAAAAGCGCCTTATTTCCTTATAGGTAACGCACGACACATGACGCAAGTTATTGTCGGGATCGTTGACGCGACCGAAGCGCACGTGACTACCGTCCGTGGATATTGCGCGCTCGCAGCCAACACGTTCATGATGGGTTGGAAATCTCAAACCTGCAGGGGCTCCCGACGATGGCCGATAACGACAGTCTGCTAGGTTTCATCGCCCAGCGTCATACGATAGGCCTCGAAGACGTGGCCACCGACGCGCTGTGTTTCATCCTCTCGCGTTCGCCCTCAGCCAGACAGGCGTTATCCGACTTTCTGAAGGATGACTGCGGGCCGTTGCCTATCGCAAAAGCGCAGTCCTGGATGCCAGATGCGTTCGGAGCCATACCTGATCTGGCCTGCTACGACGAGAACGACAACCTCGTGGCATTGATCGAATCCAAGTTCTGGGCGGCGCTGACCCATAACCAACCCGTCACCTATTGGCAGGGACCGCCGAAGGACAGACCAGCGGTGCTCCTGTTCCTGGCGCCAGACTACCGCGTCAACGAAGGCTCGTTGTGGAATGAACTGGTAGATCGCCTGCGCGACGCGGGGCATGAATTGGACCCTGCTGCTGATAGGAAGGAAAGTCTGATAGCCGCGCGGGCCAAATGTGGCCAGCGCCGCCTGATGCTCACCAGTTGGAAATTGCTCCTCGACAGGATGGCACAGAGGTCGAAAGAAGACTGCGACCCTCAGGCGCACTTCGAAATCGCCGAGCTGCAAGGGCTCGCCGCCAGCGCCATCGCGGGCGACAAACCCCAACGAGACGAAAACTTGAAACGGTTGATCGCGGACGCGGTGAAGCGCGTGAGGGAATCAGGTTGGGCCAACACCGATGGACTGACGGTGGGACAGGGATTTGATTACTACGGACGGTATCTCACTCTTGCGGGCGCGTCCGCCTGGCTTGGTATCTGTTACAAAACCTTGGAACAGATGCCAGACAAACCGCTTTGGCTGTCGTTCTACCGCAGCAAATCCGCCGCCAGCGTGAGTGTGGAAGAGATCCGCGACCGACTGGGCGATCTGGCCGAACCGGGGTTGGAATGGTATTGGGGGGAGGTATCCGTACCAATCGACTTGCCCGCGGGTGCTGACCGAGACGCAACCCTCAACGCCATAGTCGCCCAGTTGGAAGACATCGCCAAGCTCATTGATCCCAGCGGTCCGACCTACCGGGAAAAACGCCGATTACCCGCGAAAACCGACCTGCCCCTTGACCGGAGTCGACATGCCGCCGTCGGAGTCGGAGACAAGGTTGAGGGCATGACTAGAGTCGTGTGTTGGAACATCGCCAGGAGGCATCAGCCGTGGCGTGAGCTGGTCGCCATGGACGCGGACGTCGCCCTGTTGCAGGAAGCCGGCAACCCGCCAGCAGACGTTGTTGATGATATCGACACAGGCCCCATGGAGCACTGGGACTCGCACGTGTGGAACTCGGACTGGTACAAGGACCGCTGGCCAAGGCTCTTTGACCGCTGGCCGAAGATCGTGAAACTCTCCGATCGGGTCGAAGTCGAGTGGTTCAAGCAGATCAGCACGATCAGCGAGGCCGCCGCGGACGAGATCGCGGTCAGCGGCATCGGCACCATCGCCGCCGCGCGGGTCACTCCCCTGGAATCGGACACCGAGCCGTTCATCGCCGTCTCCATGTACGCGCGCTGGATCATGCCGCACGTCTCGACCGGCAGCAAGTTCAAAGTCGGCACGTCGGACGGTTCCGCGCATCGCATCATCTCCGACCTGTCGGCGTTCATCGGCGACTTCGATCCAAGCTCCCACCGCATCCTTGCGGCGGGCGACCTCAACATGGTCTACGGCTCTATTCCCGACGATCCGCAGGAGCTCACGACACGCGACGGTACCGTCTTCGACAGGTTCAAGACGCTCGGCATGGAGTTCATGGGGCCGCAGTATCCCGGCGGCAGGCAGGCGCATCCAACTCCCCACGGCCTGCCGCCCGATACTCAGAACGTGCCGACGTTCTACCCGACGAGTCATCAGCTCGACTACGTCTTCGCCTCTCGCGGATTCCACGAGAGCATCGCCGTATGCGCACTCAACTCCGTTGACGATTGGGGTTCCAGCGACCACTGCCGCCTTCAGATCGACGTAGCGTGAACTCCACCGAACACCCCACGTCATAGACGTCCACAGCCCACTAACACCGCCGCTTGCAACCACCCTCGATGCTGAGCCAGTCTCGACACTCGCAGGACCGACATAGCTGGCAATACAAGACTTGGGCACAGGTCAGCATGTACTCGTTGAGTTCACGAGCTGACCCAACGATCCACGCATCTTGAGCTATACTCGCAAATACACTTGATTAGCTCGCCAAGATTTGACGCGAGAACGTACCGCCCCCTCGGGCCCTTCTCTTCTTGTTCATCTCCTCGCTGATTTAACTGTAGTTACCACCTCTAGATTAGGAAGTCCGTTCCCGCATGA
>JAPOVO010000374.1 GCA_026708165.1 Chloroflexota bacterium
CTCACACAGGTCATGCGGTCCGGTTTAGCATTCCAAGCTCCGAATGGGCCACCGAACGTATCGGACGGCGTGCGACTTCGTCAAGCGTGGGCGTTCGACGGTGATGACTGTCAACGGCAAGGCGTCGGCGAAACGGCGAAGTGGGCTCCGCATCTTTGTGGGTACCGACGTCCAAAACACGCATGGGAAACCACCCGGTCGAACACTGGTGATCCCCGAAATCAGCGTCTACGGGGAGATGCACTTTCGCCGGTAGACGAACTTCGGACCGCTGCGAGGCACTTGAGGTCGTGCTCGACGACGCCGAGCCCACGCCGGTCAAGCCGCCCAACCCGCCGACAGGATCTCCGCCTGCTCAATCACCGTCCTGGTGGCGCTCTGCTGCTTGTCGGGCGGCTAGCCGTACTTGCGCCGAATGCGCTTGACCAGCCGGCGCAGGTTGGCGCGGACGTTCTCACGCAACGTCCAGTCGATGGTGACGTTGGAGCGAACGGTTCGGACCAGTTCGCGGGCGATGACGCACAGCGTCTCGTCGCCGAGCACTTGGACGGCGCTATCGTTGGTCTCAAGGGCGTCGTAGAAGGCGAGTTCGTCGTCGGACAGGCCGAGCTGCTCGCCGCGTTCGCCGGCCTTGCGCATCTCGCGGGCCAGTTCGATCAGTTCCTCGATCACTTGGGCTGCGGCAATCGACCGGTTCTGGTAGCGGCGAATGGCGACATCCAGCATCTCCGCGAAGGACCTGGCCTGAACCACGTTCCGGCGTCGCCGAGCTGCGACCTCTCCCTTGAGCAGCTTCTGCAGCAGTTCGACGGCCAGATTGCGATGCTCCATGCCGCGCACCTCGGCGAGGAACTCGTCCGATAGGATGGAGATGTCGGGTTTCTGGAGTCCGGCCGCAGCGAAGATATCGATCACGCCTTCGGGCGCCACGGCGCGGGAGATGATCTGGCGTACCGCGTTGTCGAGTTCCTCCTGCGGCTTGGTCTCGGTGGCAGCGCGCTTGGCGAGGACCGACTGGACGGCCTGAAGAAACCCGACGTCGTCCCTGATGCGGTTCGCCTCGTCGCTCGGCACCGCGAGCGCGAAGGCCCGCGACAGGTCGCGCACGGCAGCGATGAAACGGTCCTTGCCGTCCGCCTGGGCGAGGATGTGCTCCTGCGCGGCCGGCAGCAGCGCCAAGCGTTCGGCCGGCGTGCCGGTGACCCATGCGCCGAACTCGAAGCCGTGCAGGATGGCCAGGCATACCTCGTGCTTCTCCAGCATGAGCGCGACCGCTTGCGCCTTGTCCACAGCGGTCTCGCCCGTACCGCCGCTCTCGGTGTAGGTGGCCAGCGCCTGCTTGAGTTCATGGGACAGGCCGAGATAGTCCACGACCAGACCGCCCGGCTTGTCGCGGAACACGCGGTTGACGCGGGCGATCGCCTGCATCAGGCCGTGCCCGCGCATGGGCTTGTCCACGTACATGGTGTGCAAGCTTGGCGCATCGAAGCCGGTGAGCCACATGTCGCGCACCAGCACAATGTGAAAGGGATCTGCTGAATCGCGGAAGCGCTTCGCCAGGGCTTCCCGGCGCGGCTTGTTGCGGATGTGCGGCTGCCACCCGGCAGGGTCCGAGGCAGAACCCGTCATGACGACCTTGATGCGTCCGCCGGCATCGTCTTCGTCGTGCCACTTAGGCCGCTGACGGACGAGCTCTTCGTAGAGATCGACACAGATGCGACGGCTCATGCAAACGACCATCGCCTTGCCTTCCATCGCCTCGGTGCGATCATCGAAGTGGGCGACGACGTCCTCGGCGACGAGACGCAATCGCTCCTCGGTTCCAACGATGGCCTCGAGCTGCGCCCATCGGCTCTTGATTCGCTCCTTGCGTTCGACCTCCTCGCCCTCGGTCGCATCCTCGAAATCGGGATCGATGTTCGGGCGCTCTGCTTCGTCCAGGGCGAGCTTGGCCAATCGACTCTCGTAGTAAATGGGTACCGTGGCGCCGTCCTCGACGGCGCGCTGGATGTCGTAGACGCTGATGTAGTCGCCGAACACGGAGCGCGTGTTGGCGTCCTGCAACTCGATGGGCGTGCCGGTGAAGCCAATGAAGGACGCCTTAGGCAGCGCGTCGCGCATGTGCCGGGCGAAACCGTCGATAAAGTCGTACTGGCTCCGGTGCGCCTCGTCGGCGATCACCACCATGTTGCGCCGGTCGGACAGTAACGGGTGCCGGTCGCCTTTCTCCTCCGGGAAGAACTTCTGGATCGTGGTGAATACCACGCCGCCCTGCTTGACCGCGAGTTTGTCGCGAAGGTCGGCACGGCTTGACGCTTGGGTGGGCGGCTGTCGCAGAAGGTCGCTGCATCGGGCGAAGGTGCCGAATAGCTGGTCGTCGAGGTCGTTGCGGTCGGTCAGAACGACGATGGTCGGATTACCCATGCGAGGCTCGCGTACGATGCGCCCCGCGAAGAACGCCATGGTCAGGCTTTTGCCGGAGCCCTGCGTATGCCAGACGACGCCGATCCGGCGGTCGCCGGCTTCGCCGCCTGGGCGACGTCCAGACTCGTACCGGCCGATGTCGTGGATCTCGCTGCCGGGGTCGGTCGCCCGCAGGGTCTGGGCGACGGCCGTCTCGACGGCGTGGAACGGGTGGTAGCCAGCGACCTTCTTGGCTAGTGCACCGCCGTCGTCCTCGAACACGATGAAGTCGCGGAGGATCGCGAGGAAGCGCGACTTCTCGAACACGCCCTGGATCAGCACCTGAAGCTCCGTGTAGAAGACCGGCGCGAGCTCCTGGCCACCGATCGTTCGCCAAGGCTTGAACCACTCGTAGCCCGCCGTGAGCGTGCCGATCCGCGCCTCGAGGCCATCCGAGACCACGAGAATGGCATTGCAGGCCAAAAGCGATGGCAGTTCCGCCTCGTATGTCTGCAACTGGTTGTACGCCGAGCGCACGGTGGCGGCTTCGTCCGTCGGGTTCTTCAGTTCGACGATCGCGAGTGGCAGACCATTGACGAAGACGACGATGTCTGGGCGGCGCGTGTGCTGGTTCTCCTGAACGGTGAACTGATTGACCGCCAGCCAGTCGTTCGATTCGGGTTCGTCGAAGTCCAGTGCGCGAACTTGCGCTCCCCGAATGTCGCCGGCCTCGTCCCGGTACTCGACCGTCACACCGTCCACGAGCATGCGGTGGAAGCTACGGTTCCGATCCTCCAGCGTCGCGCCTGATGGGTGAAGTAGCCTGCGTGCAGCGTCATCGAGGGCATCCCGGGGAATCGAAGGATTTGACCTCTCAAGGGCACCTTGTAGCCGCGAGCGAAGGACGACATCCACGTAGCTCGCCCGAAACGCGCCTGGTAAGGGGCCAACGTCCGTACCGGCTAGCACCTGGTAGCCGAGCCCCCGATACCAATCCAGCGCGGCGTCCTCGACGATGGATTCGGTGACGATGGTCATGAGCCGGCACGGCCGAGTGGGGGCAGCGCCTCCATCTGGCTGAGCCATTGGGCGAAGTGGCGGCACTCTTCACGGATGCGCGGCAGCCCAATGTTCGCCGCGACGGTCGGACCATCCGCCCGCTTGTTGTAGTTTGGCCCGGACAGCAACCGGCCCAATCGCGCGGACGGATGTGTGGTTCGGCCGTCGTTGATGTGCTCCGGCGTGGGGTATTGCTTGCGGACCCTCGCGAGCTGCGGAAGGCGACCGTGCCATGCGCTCCGGGCGGTCGCGAATGCAGCCACATCGGCGAACAGCAGAGATTCGAACTCATGGGGTTGGATGTGAGGAACGAACTGTGCGCGGCGACATCCCGCGAGCTCAACTACTGCGTCGCCGAACGCGGCCTCGATGCCAACGGCCCTTTGGATGGGATCCGTAGAGGCCGACGCCTCGCTCAAGCCCGGGAAGTCGGGTGCGAGACCATACAGGTCGAAGAACGTGGAAACGTACACATCATCGCGTTCGTTGAGGATTCTCGGCAGATGGTGCAGGACACGA
>JAPOVO010000338.1 GCA_026708165.1 Chloroflexota bacterium
AATCCAGTCGCTCTCGTTCAGCTTCCACGACAAGGCCCGCACGGGCGAGCTTATGTCACGCACGACCAGCGACGTCGATCGAGTCCGCTTCCTGGCCGGAATGGGCCTTATGAACAGCATCCGCATCACGCTGATGATCGTGGGGGTGGTTTCGATACTGGTCATCACCAACTGGAGACTGGCGCTGCTCTCGCTCGCCAGCCTGCCCCTCCTGATTTACATAGCGCTGGCGTTCTCGAAGCGGATACGCCCGCTTTTCGTTTTGGTGCAGCAGTCCTGGGGCGCGGTCAACACGGTGCTCCAGGAGAATCTGACCGGGGTGAAGGTCGTCCGGGCGTTTGCCCGCGAAGAAGACGAGATCAAGAAATTCGAGCCTTTCAACGAGGACCTGACGAAGAGCGGCATACAGGTCGTGCGGATGTTCGCGCTGCGACAGCCGCTGTTCGAGGCCGTGGCCGCGATGGGCGTCGCGGCGGTGCTCTGGTACGGCGGCGTGCAGGTGCTCGACGGTAACCTCAGCATCGGCGATCTCGTCGCGTTCAACACCTATCTGCTGTTGCTACGAATGCCTATCCAGATGCTCGGATTTACGGTAAGCATCTTCGCCCGGGCGACGGCTTCGGGAGACCGAATCTTCGAGATCCTGGACCGCCAGAGCGACGTGCAAGAGAAACCCAACGCCGTATTCAACGGGCGAATCGAAGGCGGAGTTCGCTTCGAGAACGTCGAGTTCGCGTACGAGGGTGAGGACGTTTTGCGCGACGTCTCGTTCGACGTACTGCCGGGCCAGATTCTTGGAATCGTAGGCGGCACGGGCTCGGGCAAGAGCACGGTAATCAACCTGCTGCCGCGCTTCTACGACGTTACCGGCGGGCGAGTCGCGGTGGATGGAATCGACGTCCGCGACTACCGAATCGCGCCGCTGCGTGCGTCAATCGGGATCGTCTCCCAGGAGACCTTCCTGTTCGGGGCGAACCTTCGCGAAAACATCTCCTACGGGCGTCCCGACGCGACGGACGCGGCGATCTTGCAGGCCGCCGAAGCCGCGCAACTCGGCGATTTCATACGCTCGCTGCCCGACGGACTCGATACCGTCATCGGAGAGCGGGGCACCACGCTTTCAGGGGGACAGAAGCAGCGGGTGGCCATCGCCCGCGCGCTCCTGCTGGACCCGCGCATCCTGATACTCGACGAGTCCACGTCGAGCGTGGACACCGAAACCGAGCGCGCGCTGCAGGAGGCGCTGTCCGACCTCATGAAGGGGCGCACCACGCTCATCATTTCGCAAAGGGTCGCCAGCGTCGTCGGCGCAGACGAGATCGTAGTACTGGACGGCGGACGGATCGTTCAGCGCGGCCGGCACGCCGGCCTGCTCGAGATGGCGGGCCTCTATCGCGATATGTACGACATGCAGGTGGACGCTGAATCGGCCGCGGTCGCTGAGCCTAGTCCGGTGGGGGATCGCTGATGTCGATGATGGCGTTCGGACCGGGCGGCTTTGGGGGCCGTATGGGCTCGACGTTCGACGAAGGCAAGTCCTATGACCGTCTGATTCTGCGGCGGCTGTTTGGTTATCTCCGCCCGTCGTGGTTGAGCGTTGGGACTTCATTCGTCTTCCTTCTGGTGAGCACGGCTCTGTCGCTCCTCGGCCCGGACCTGCTGCGCATCGCAATCGACGACGGCGTCGTGGCCGAGAACAGGACCGCGCTCAATCTGGCGGCCTTGGCCTTCCTGGCCACCACCGCCGGTGCCTGGGCGACGAGCTACGTCGGCTTCCGGATGCTCACCACCGTTGGGCAGCGAGTCCTCAAGACCATTCGCACCGACGAGTTCACGCACCTGCAGCGCCTCTCGTTGCGGTTCTTCAACCGCCAGGAAACCGGACAGGTGATGTCGCGTGTGACCAACGACGTGGACGCAATCAACGAGTTTCTGACGGCGGGTCTCGTTATGGCGCTGATCTCGTTCTTCACGCTGTCGTACATATTGGTGCGGCTGCTGTTCTTGGACCTCCGGCTCGCCCTGGCCACCTTCCTGGTCCTGCCGCTGATGTTGCTGGTGACCGGTTATTTCAGCAGAAGGGCGCGAATCGCGTTTCGTGGAGTTCGTTCCACGGTCGGCAACGTGTACGCGAATCTCCAGGAGAACATCAGCGGCGCGCGGCTCGCCCAGGCATTCGTGCGAGAGCGCGAAAACGCTTCGCGGTTCGAGAACACCAGCCGCCAGTACATGCAGGCGAATATCGAGGCCGGGCGCGTGATAGCGGCATTCCTGCCCGCCGTGGAAACGGTGTCCGCCCTGGCTATCGCCATAGTGCTGGGCTACGGCGCGTTCCTGCTGGTCAACGATATGACTACGATCGGCGTGCTGGTCGCGTTCATCGGATTCGTGATGCGGTTCTTCCAGCCCATCACGATGCTTACGAGGCTGTACAACATGCTCCAGTCGGCGATTGCCGCCGGAGAGCGCATCTTCGAGCTTCTGGATGAAAAGCCCGACGTGGTCGACGCGTCCGACTCGGTAGATCTCCCGCGCATCGATGGTGAAGTCGTCTTCGACGGAGTCCACTTCGCCTACGAGGACGAGGAAGTGCTCAGCGACGTCAGGTTCACGGTGCCGGCCGGCTCGACCATAGCGCTGGTGGGACCCACCGGCGCCGGCAAGACCACCATCATCAGCCTGCTGTCGCGCTTCTACGATCCGGTTGATGGAGCAGTCACGGTCGACGGCCATGACCTGCGCGCGGTCAAGCAAAAGTCACTGCGCCGCCAGATGGGAATAGTCCCCCAAGACTCGTTCATCTTCTCGTGCAGCGTCAGGGAGAACATCGCGTACAGCCGTCCCGAGGCCAGCCAGGAGGAAATCGAAGAGGCCGCCCGTGCAGTGGGTGCGCACGACTTCATCACCCGGCTGCCCGAGGGCTACGAGACTGAACTGCGCGAGGGCGGATCCCGCGTGTCCGTGGGACAGCGGCAGCTAATCTGCTTCGCCCGCGCAATACTGTCCGATCCCCGAATCCTGATACTCGACGAGGCGACTTCGAGCGTCGACACCAACACCGAGATATTGATTCAGAAGGCTCTAAAGCGACTGCTCGCCGGTCGAACGGCCTTCGTCATCGCCCACCGCCTCTCGACCATCCGCAATGCCGATCAGGTGCTGGTGATCGACGACGGGCGCATAATCGAGCGCGGCACCCACAACGAGCTGCTCCAGCTCGGCGGCCGCTACGCCGAGCTCTACGCCGCCGGAACGACGCTGGTATCGGCCTGATTTAAGTCGGGGAAACCCCCAAGGCAAGCACTTTCGAGACCGCTCGAATCCGGAGCGTCTAACCCAGTTCTAGTCGAGGTGCAGCACCACTAGCTTTTCTTCGGTCATTTCTCTGACCGCGTAGTGGGGGCCTTCCTTGCCCATGCCGCTTTCCTTGATGCCGCCGTAGGGCATCAGGTCGGTGCGCCATTGCGAGCCCCAGTTGATGTGTATGTTGCCGGCGTCCATGCCCTGGGCGAACTTCATAGCGCGGTCGATGTCCTGCGTGAAAATCGCGGCGGCCAGTCCATAGGGCGAGTCGTTGGCCATGTCGAGCGCTTCGTCGATGCTGTTCACTTTCGAGGCGGCCGCGGCGGGGCCGAAGAGTTCGTCGCATGAAACCTTCATCGCGGGGTCGACGTCCGCCAAGAGCGTGGCTTCGACGAATCCGCGGTCGCGCTGTCCGCCGGTAATGACCTTTGCGCCGTCGGTGACGGCCTCGTCGATCCAGCTCGCCACCCGCGCGGCGTCGGACTCCCGCACCAGTGGCCCCATCATCACGCTCTCGTCAAAGGGATCGCCGTAGTTGATCTTGGAGACCGTGTCGCCGAAGGAGTCGACAAAGTCCGAATAGATATTCCCGTCGGCGAAGATTCGTTGAGTCGAAATGCACACCTGCCCGGCGTTGGCGAAGGTCGTCTGCACCAGCGCGGACGAGACCTTCTCC
>JAPOVO010000153.1 GCA_026708165.1 Chloroflexota bacterium
GCTGCTTGCACTCAAGCAATCGCTTGCGAGTCAATACCGCAAACCTGGCCTTCGACCGTCCCGCGTCCGCGAGCGCTATCTCTCGTTCTTGACAGGGCGCTATAAGCTGAAGGGTCGTGACTAACACGAAAGCAATCGGGCGACCCAAGAACCTATACACAGACGGAAAACCCTCGGACCGGAGTTCCCTTCACATTTTCTTAGGATTTCTAAACTAGGCTGATAGTCAGGTGGATTTGCATCCCAGGATCGAGACCGATGATTCTGCTGGGCACATCGCGGGAGCGTTCACGCTCCGAGACGGTTCCGGCTCAGCTCTGCTCCTTTTGTTCACATCTCGAATCGACCCCGCCGCGCCACGCGCGAGCATCGTGATCGCGGACCGGTGTAGCGCGATTTGACTTACATCACCAGGCTCGCCCTGAGCCGCCGCCCCGTCACCATTCTGGCCATACTGCTTCTGCTGGCAGGCGGCATCTTTTCCGCGCTGCGACTCAAGATCGAGCTTCTGCCCGACATCGAGTTCCCGGTGATAACGGTTTCCACCTTCTACCCGTCGGCCAACCCCGACTCCGTCGCCGAGGATGTGTCGATCCCGATCGAGAACGCGGTCACTGGCCTGAGCGGCCTGGAGCGGCTGCAAACATTCTCCTCGGAGAGCCTCTCCCTCGTAATAGCCGAATTCGAGTTCGGCACCGACATGGACAAGGCGGAGAGCACTCTTTCCAGGAGCTTGGCCGGCATCTCCTTCCCGCAGGGAGTGCAAGAGCCTCGTCTGCTCCGCATAACGCCGGATACGTTTCCCATCCTGCAGCTCAGCGTTACCAGCGACCGGCCTCTGAGCGAGCTGCAAGAGTTGACGGAGTCGACCATCGCGCCGGCAATACGGTCGGTCCCGGGGGTTTTGAGCGTGCAGGTCACCGGCGGTTCGGAACAGCAGGTGCTGGTCGCCGCCATCCCCGAGAAGTTGGCGGAGACCGGCATTTCGATCGCTCAGATATCCGGAGTCTTGCGGGCGACCAACGTGTCTATACCCGCCGGCTCGATTACCGCCGACGGCGCCACGCTGCCCATACGCGCAACCCATCGACTCACGTCCACGGACGAGATCTCAAACCTGCTGGTCGGCGTCAGCGGGCTGCCGATGGGCCCCGCGGCCCGCAGCTCCACGCCCCCGCCCAGCGGCCCGCCGAAACCGGTCTTCCTCAGGGACGTGGCCGAAGTCAGCTTTGTGGACTCGGCCCGTCGAACGCTCTCCCGGACCAACGGCAAGGAAAGCCTCGGCATCTCGGTTCTTAAGGAGGCCGACGCCAATCTGGTCGACGTGGCCAACGACGTAAACGAGCGGCTGGCGGAGCTGCAGCCGAGCCTCGGCGGCGGCGTGCAGATCGCGACGATCTACGATCAGGCGCCAAACGTGGAATCGGCGATTAGCGGCGTCACCCGTGAGGCGCTCTTCGGCGCCGTGTTTGCCGTCGTGGTTATCTTCCTGTTCCTGATTAGCGTTCGCTCCACGCTGGTCGCCGGCATATCCATCCCGCTGAGCATCCTCACCGGAATCATCGTCATGCGATGGCTCGACATCAGCCTCAACGTCATGACCCTTGGCGGACTCGCCATCGCCGTGGGACGCGTGGTGGACGACAGCGTGGTCGTTCTCGAAAACGTTTATCGCCACATTCAGCAGGGCGAGCGGCGTCTCGAAGCGGCGTTCAACGCCACCCGGGAGGTGGCCGGCGCGATAACCTCGTCCACCCTGACCGCCATCGTCGTGTTCGCGCCACTGGCGTTCATTGGCGGCATAATCGGCGCCTTCTTCACCCCCTTCGCCGTCACTGTAAGCGTGGCCTTGCTCGCCTCGCTTGTCGTCGCCCTGACCGTTGTCCCGGTCTTGGGAAGCCTGTTTCTGCGCCGCAAGGGCCCCGAGGCCGAGCGCATCATCTGGCTGCGGCGGGTCTACGCGCCGGTCCTCCGATGGTCGCTCGCCCATCGAATCTACGCGCTGCTCATCGCTACGGTCCTTTTTCTGCGCAGCTTGGCCCTCGTGCCGTTCATGGGCACGGCGCTGTTTAGCGGGGGCGACAGCAAGATCGTCAATCTGACTCTCGAACTGCCGCCCGGGACCGACACCGAAACGACACTGCGTGAGGCGATGGCGCTGGAGGCCGAGATAGCCTCCCTCGACGAAGTTGTCACTTATCAGACGACCGTCGGTACGGCCGAAGACGTATTTCAGCGCGGCGGACAGGTTGGCGCCGTCGGCTCCAACTCGGCCGCAATGGTCATCAGGCTCTCCGAGGATTCCGACACAACCGAGGTAACTGACAACCTCCGCAGGCGCTTCGAGACTAGCGATGGTGATCGGAAAATCACCGTCAGCGAGCTTCAGGGCGGCGGGCCGCCAGAGGGAGACATGGAATTGGTGGTGACCGGCGCCAACTACGCCGACATCGTCTCCGCTTCGGAAACCCTCGTGTCCGAGCTTTCGGACGTGCCCGGACTCGTAAACGTCACCAGTAACGCCGCCGACGCCAAGCCGGAGTTGGCCATCAACGTCGATCCCGCCAAGGCTATCGCCGCCGGTTCCACCGTGGCTCAGGTTGGCTTCGCAGTCAACTCCTTGCTCGTCGGCAGCACTGTCACCAAGGTCGAGATTGACGGCAATGCGGTCGACGTCGTTCTGAAGGGCCGCGTCGACGATATTGACAGCGTCGAAGAGATCCAGGCTCTGAATGTCGGTGGCGTAACGCTCGGCGAAATCGCCGAAGTCAAGGTGGAAGACGGCCCCGTACAGGTGGTTCGGGTCGACGGAAAGCGGGCGGTCAGCATATCCGGCGCCATCACCGCGGATAACACCGGAGCGGTCAACGCCGACGTCGACCGAGTGGTGGCCGCCGCCGCGCTCCCGGCCGGAGTCGAGGTAAGCACCGGCGGAGTCTTCGAGCAAATCCAGGAGATCTTCGTTTCGATGGGGATAGCGCTGGTGGTCGCCATCGTCCTCGTCTACCTGGTTATGGTCGCCAGCCTCGGCTCGCTGATGAACCCGCTCGTGATAATCCTCAGTCTGCCGCTCGCCTCGATCGGCGCCCTCGGCGCTCTATTCATCACCCAGCGTGAGCTTGGCGTGCCCGCGCTGATGGGTACCCTGATGCTCGTCGGCCTCGTAGTCACTAACGCCATCGTACTTATCACGTTCGTCGAACAGCTCCGGCAGCAAGGCATGAGCGTGCGCGAGGCTCTCGAAGTCGGCGGCGGCCTGAGAGTGCGGCCCATCCTGATGACGGCGTTCACCACGATCTTTGCGCTGCTGCCCCTGGCAATCTTCGTGCCCGAAAACGCCGGACTCGTCGGAGCGGAGCTCGCCACCGTGGTGATAGGGGGACTTCTTACGTCAACCTTCCTGACCCTGGTCGTCGTCCCCGTCCTCTACAGCTACGCCAAAGGCATGAACCGCCAAAAAGCCTGAGTCGGACGCATCAAGTCAGGCCCGCGTTTCCTTCACAATTTCTTCTATCTTCTGACATAAACTGTCTCTCGAAACTAAGCCTCTCACCAAGGTAACGGTCCGGATGAATCGCAGGCGGTTCTTGGCACTGGCCGCTTCCGCATCGGCCGCCGCCGCATTCGCGGCGTGCGGGGGCGGCGGCGAAGCAGACTCTCCCGAAGCCGAAAAGCTCAAGGAAATACTCGCCAAGTCCTCCACCGAAGCCGCCGAGACAGTCGAAACCCAGAGCGCCAGGCCTCAAGCATCGGGGCCGGTTGTCATCGGACTGCCGACCGGTGGATTTCAGGGATCACGTGTCGCCGTGCAGGTCGAAGGCGTGGTCGCGGGTATACGCCGCGAGCAGGGCGAGAGTGCCAATCTGGAACACGCCCTCATCGCCGCGCAGCCGCAATCGGGTTCACAGGGTTTGCCTGACGCAATCACCGCGGCCCGCGACGACGGTCGGCAGCTT
>JAPOVO010000001.1 GCA_026708165.1 Chloroflexota bacterium
CAGACGCACGTCGACGGCGAACTGCGTCTGACAGCCCAGGCACTCCCCCGCCACCGTCTCCCGGCGTTCCGGAAACGACGCCGGCAGATGCGCACCCAGCAGCCGGCGGCTACTCACATCTCCACCGCCAGGCGCACGACGCCGTCCGTCCCCGCCGCCGCCGACTCCAGCCAGTTGAGAATCTGCCCACCAACTGCCCCGCCCAGACCTCCCGCCCACCCCGTACCGAACCAGGGCCGGGTGCGCCGGCCCGGCCGGATCAACGGCCGATCGGCACCGATCAGCTCGACGAAACCCCTGCTCTCGTCCATTTCGTCGGCGCCGAGCGCACTCCAGCCCGACCTCTCTCGTTCCCCCGCGGCAGGATGACGCCGGCCAGCCCGCCGGCGGTTCGCCGCCAGCACCTTTGCATTGGTACCATGGTATCTACTTACAGTACGCGTCCCACATCGCCAGGAACAGCCGTGACTTCGCGCCTTTGGTGAAGCCGAACTCCTGCCCCGCCCTGGCGCTGAAGGCCTCGAAAACATCTGGAGGCACCATCAGCTGCAGCGGCTTGTTCTTTCCCTCGGTCGGCCGGCGGTCGGCATCGATCGGGCTCTCGGTCGCCGCTCGTGGCGGCGGCGCGCCTTTTCGCAGCGCAGAAGCGTTCACGCTCACGAAGCCTCCTTCACAGTCGTCAGCGCGACCAGGCGGTCAACAATTGCCTGGGCCAGCCGCTCGGCCTTCTCGTTGAGGGTGCGGTACGGCGTCTCGGTCACCGTCTTGCCGGCGTCGTGCGCAATGCCGTACGCGGTCGAGATGGGCAGGTCGCCATCCAGGACAGCGTAGTCGGTTTGCTCGAGATAGCTTCTGGCCGCAGCGACCTCGACAACACTGCGGGTGGTCTTTACCAGCGCGAAGGCGATACGGGACGGCTCGATGCCGGTGTCGACCAGACTGTGCGCGAGCTGCACAGCCGGACGGAGGTCGTCCTTGGTCTGGCCCGTCGGGATGATGATCGCGTGCGCTGCCCGCGCGATCTCGATCGTCTGCTGCGACGAGTGCGGCCGACCGTCGAGGATGTAGGCGTCGAAGCGCCCAGCCTCGGCCAGCGCCGTCCGCAGGTTGCCGAACGGCTGCGCCTGGATTTCCGGATCGATGTGGGCTTCGGCACGGTCACTGGCCCATCCGGTGCAGGTCGTCTGCTGCGTGTCGAGGTCGGCGATCTTCACGCGCATGCCGTTGTGCGCCAGCTCGCGAGCGAGCAGGCGCGCCAGAGTGGATTTCCCGGCACCGCCCTTCTGGGACACCATGCTGATGATGTAGGCCATGCGTTGTTTCCACGTTACCATGTAACCAATGTTACAGGCAAACATGTCATGACTAGGAACCGGGGTCGTGTCGCAACGGCCCTTGGTCGCCGGGGTGAAACCTGCCGGTGCCGCGACCGCTGGGTGACGGCGGGCGAGTGCCGCCGAACGGCAACTCTGGGGTCGAGACCGGGCGGCGTCGGCGGCGGGGGAGCGCAACGCCTGGGTTCGACCAAGCTGTTCGGTCGGACTCCCGCGATATATTAGGGAATTCTCATGTTTAGTTGTAATCATGGTACGTTGCAACCCATGCGTGCGCGAAGACTCAGCGAGCGCGCTTTTGGGCGCACGTTGACGATCCTGCTTCCGCGTCGGTCGTTGAGACGGCGCTCGATCAGCTATCCGGCCAGATGCCAACATGACCGTGTCCATCGTTCCGTACCTTCCGGACCCCGCAACCGCGTTTTGAACGGCCACTGGTGAGGAGCCGCGGGAGCCGCGGTCGGAGGATTCGAACAGATTGGCCGGAAAAAATCTCCCTAGAGGGGGCGCTTTCCGCCCCGTCTAGGTTTGACGCTAACCGGCCGGCGTGCAAACATTCGGTTTGCAATGCCGAAAGCGGAGACCCGCACGATTGCGTTTCGTGTCCCAAAGGATTACGCCGACGTGATAGAGCGTCGTGCTGCCGACCAAGGCGTCAGCACTTCTGCATACCTCCAGGCGATAGTCGCTGACCGCGTGGATGACGAATCCGGGCCGACAGCAGCGGAGACTGCCCGTCTCACGCTAGCCGCCGCGAAACGAACCCGGCGGCAGCTCGAGCAAATGCGTGCCGAGTTGAGCGGGTTGGAGGAATCCGCCGACAGCATCATCGTCGCTTTGGAGCGCGGCAACTGATGGCTGCATCCACGCAACCGTCGTTGCAGCGCTCGTACAGACGAACGCCCGGTGTTGCGAGCACCGGGCGCGAAAGTTGGCGGGCGCGGGTGATAGGAGCACCCACGTATGAGTCAGTCTACCGGAAGCGCGCCGGGTAGACAATCGTCTACCGCTCCAGCGCTCGCGTACACGAATCCGCAACCTCGGCTGCCGAGTGCCGAGGCAAGCCCTCCCACGCAACCGGAGACGTTCATACGGCGGGCGCGCCGGGTGCAGACCGGGAGCTGCACGCTCAAGATCTGGTACCTCGCACTGTGCACCTTCGGCCGGGCATGGGTCCGTGACACGGACCGCGTGACGATCCGGATCAAGCGCCAGACGCTCGCTGGCGAGCTCGAGTGCCGGCTCAATACCATCCGGGACCGGTTGGCGGACCTGCGAGCGGCCGGGCTGATCGAGACTCGGCGGTCGCGGTACCACCTTGAGATCACCGTCTTCTGCGAACCTCAACCGGAACTTCTAGAAAGGGCGGAAAGCGCGCCTTCTGAACCGGCTCAGACGGGGCGGAAAGCGCCCCTTCTGGTGGAATCCCAGACGGGGCGGAAAGCGCCCCCCCAGACGGGGCGGAAAGCGCCCCCACCTATGTCTTCAGGATCTCTTCATCAAGAAGAAGAAGATGAGCAGCCTCTCCAACCGACGAAGAAACAACGAGAGGCACTCCGGTTCCTATGGACACGACTCGAACGGCCCGGGGACGTTCCGAAGCCAACCACGATGGCGGAAGCAGCGTTGCTGATCGAAGCGCTTTCAGGAGAGCAGCAGGCGCGGACCCGCAACCACCGTCAACGGCGCGAACGCAGGCGCGACCAGGAATCCAGAGGTGGTGCTCGGACCGTTAACCGCGATTCGATCCTCGACGATTGGGTCCCAGCAACCGACACGGATGCGGATCCGACCGCCGTTACAGATTGGCGTTGTGACGTCGAGCGAGCTGCACGCAGGGGCACTCTCGAGATCCAGCAGTCCGTCTACATCGACCAAGGCTTGGCTGCGGGCGTGACTGATCCGAAGACCGAGATCGACGCGATCATCGCCAGGTCCGAGCGGTAAGGATCATGATCTGCGGGGGAAAGCCCGGGTTCCCCCGCGACTGTCCCCGATCTTTCAATGTAGTTTGGTCTGGAGAAGATCCGAGAGAGGGCGGAAAGCGCCCCTTCTGCCGCTTAGCCTCTTCGTTAACAGAAGGTCGCTTATCGGACCGCGACCGTTCCCGCCGGCGTCGCGGGGAAGGATCCGTCGAGGTCCGCTGCAAGGACGCGGTGGGCGACGTCTCCACCCGGTTCCAGGCGGGCGCCGGACGTTGGACGACCGCCACTCCGTCGTCGGCGGAGCCGGGACCCTCTCAGGCTCTCGAAGTCGGTCTTTGGGACCCGTTCGACGGCGACGAAATGGACGAGAGGGTCAAGCGTACGGACCTGCCAGAGAGGGGTATACAGTACGGTTCATGTACAGCAGAGTGGCGCATGCCGAGAGCGAGCTCGAGCGCCGGCTGCGAACAGCGGCGCGGCAAAGCCTCGGGTCCGATGCGACGGCGGTCGAGGTCGCCGCCATGGTAGCGCGGACGCAACAGGGATTGCGACGGCCGCGGATGGAGACCGACACCTACGTACGGCGGCTCGTCGCGGAAGAGACGCGACGCATTGAGGACGCGCAGTTCGAACGATGGAAGACCTGATCCTGCTCGACACGACGGAGCTGCTGCGCGTGATGCCGCG
>JAPOVO010000079.1 GCA_026708165.1 Chloroflexota bacterium
CCGATCTCCCCTTCGAGGACGGCTTCTTCGACGTGGTCCACGGTCATAGGGTGCTCATCCACATCCCCGACACGCGCGCCGTGCTCGCCGAGGTAAAGCGCGTCCTCAAGCCCGGCGGCATCATCTCGTGCCGGGAAATGATCTGCGAGTCGAGTTTCGTGTTTCCCGACTTCGGAGGCACGAGGAGATCGTGGGACATGTTCGAAGACCTGGTGAGGGCGGACGACGGGCATCCACAGATGGGCAAGGGGACGAAGGGCTATCTCGTTCAAGCCGGATTCGAGAAGATTCGCGTGAGCGCTTCGTTCAACACCTACAACTCACTCGAGGAGATCGCCGTCGTTTACGACCTGATCGACAGGTTCCTCCTGTCCGACGAAATCGTCGAAGCGGCCATCAAGTACGGGGCTTCCTCCGAAGAGCTGTGCAACGACATACGCGCCTCTTATGACAAGTGGAAGAACCATCCCGGCGCTTTCTGCGGCCACGCATACGGAGAAGCCATAGCAAACAAACCGTCGTTTTGACCGATGCATCCGGCCGTCGCCGTCCGGATGCCGCACCCGTTGCGGCTATGGGTCCGCGATGCGAATCCGCCTACGCGACGCCGCCGCGACGGGGCCGCCGATTGGCGCCCGCGCTCTCTTGGCGGCTTTTGCGCCGGTTTGCGGTCATGACGTGAGTTAAACGTACGCCGATTTGATAGCTGAGAAAGATAGTTGACAAGGAAAAGGAGACCGTTCCCCGACAATGACAGTCCTCGTATCTGGCACGCCCGACTACACGATGGGCTTCAGCGAAGAGTATCTTCAGGCCCTCAGGCGTTTCTCCGCGGAGTCCCACGCCGGGCATTTGCTGCCGTATCTGAGACCCGGCCTTCGGGTTCTGGACTTCGGCTGCGGGCCAGGCGCCATATCGGCGGGACTGGCGACGGCAATAGCACCTGGCGAGCTGCACGGGGTGGACGTCGAAGAGTCGCAAGTGGCGCTGGCGAGGGCAGTCGCGAGGGCGGGAAAACACGCCAACGCGATATTTCACGTCGCAGACGTGACCGATCTTCCCTTCGAGGATGGCTTCTTCGACGCGGCCCACGGCCATAGCATCCTGACGCACGTTCCGGACACCCATGCGGCGCTGGCTGAGGTGAAGCGGGTACTGAAACCCGGCGGCATCCTCTCGTGCCGGGAAATGATCTGCGAGTCGAGCTTCACATACCCTGATTTTGGCGTCATCAGAAACTCATGGGATATGTTCGAAGACCTTCTCGTGGCTGACGACGGGCATCCGCAGATGGGCAAGGAGATAAAGGGCCATCTCGTTCAGGCCGAGTTCGAGAATATCCGCGTGTCCGCCTCTTTCAGCGCATACAGCACGCCTGAAGACATCGCTTTCATCTACGGCCTGGCCAATCAGTGGTTTCTGTCGCCAGAGATCACGGAAGCGGCCATCAAGTACGGGGCCTCCACCGAAGAGCTGTGCAACGACATTCGCGCCTCCTATGACAAGTGGAAGCGCCATCCCGGGGCGTTTTGCGCCATTGCATACGGAGAAGCCATAGCAGATAAACCACTGTATTGACCGGCGCGACGGCGGAGCCATGGGATTGCCGCCGAATAGGAGCTTTTGCGCCGGTTTGCGCTCATACCGTGAGCGGGACGTGGTCCGAATGAGTAGTGAATAGAGACAGTTGATAAGGGAAGGGGACGTGATACGACAATGACAGACTTGGTATCCGGCACGCCCGACTACACAATGGGCTTCAGCGAAGAGATGCTCGAGTCCCTCCGGCGATACACCGCCGAAGCCAGCGCCGCCTACCTGCTCCCGAATCTCAGGCCGGGGCTTCGCGTCCTCGACTTCGGCTGCGGACCCGGCACCATATCGGTGGGGCTGGCAAAGGCTATCGACCCGGGCGAGCTGCACGGAGTCGACATGGAGGAATCTCAGATCGAGCTGGCGAGGTCTGTCGCCCAAGCGTGGAGACAGGGGAACGCGATTTTCCACGTTGGCGACGTTCTCGATCTTCCCTTCGAAGACGGCTTCTTCGACGTCGCCCACTGCCATAACGTCCTGATGCACATCCCCGACACCGGCGCCGTTCTGGCCGAGGTGAAACGCGTTCTCAAGCCCGGCGGCATCGTCGCGTGCAGGGAAATGATATGCGCCTCGAGCTTCACGCATCCCGACTACGGGGTCATCAGGAAGGCGTGGGATATGTTCGAAGACCTTCTCGCGGCAGACGACGGGCATCCACAGATAGGCAAAGACCTAAAGGGCCATATCGTGGAAGCCGGGTTCGACAACGTCCAAATAACCGGTTCTTTCGATGTCTACAACTCGCCCCGAGACGTCGCCTTCATCTACGCCTTCGCCAACCAATGGTTTCTGTCGCCTGAAATCACGGAAGCGGCCATCAAGTACGGGGCCTCCACCCAGGAGCTTTGCGACGCGATAGCCGTTGCCTACGAAAGGTGGAAGGACCACCCTGGCGCCCTTTGCGGCCTCGCTTTCGGCGAGGTAGTGGCCAACAAGCCGTAGGCTCTAGTCCCAGCCGGCATCAAACGGGCGTCAAGCCGGACAAGGCTGGCCTAGCCGCGCCGGGAATCCGCCTCGCGGCGCGCAATGTCCGTTGCCGGCTAGCGGGTCTCCCTGGTGCCGTAGTTGCCGACGATCCTGGAAGCAACCGAAGCAAATATACGCATTTCCTCGTCGCTGACGCCCTGGGCGAGCTCGACGTTAAACGCATCAATCCGCCGGGATAGCTCGGTCATCAACTCGACTCCCGGCTCCGACAGCCGCAGCATTACGATGCGCCGGTCGTTGCGCAGGCGGCGCCTGCGCAGGAGTCCCTTGTCAACCAGCCTGGACACCATGCGGCTAATGCGCGACGCCTCGACTGGCAGGACTCGCGCCAGTTGCGTGGCGGTGCACTCCCCCTGATCCCGACAGAAGCTGAGAAGGGTGAACTCCACGGGACCGACGTCGTAGGGCTTTAGGTCCTCCAACATTCCCTTATGGAAAGTGTTCAGCAGGCTGCCCAACACTGCCGTCAGGCCCTCTGGCTCCTCCCCCTCCTCACGGTTGCTCCGAGAGTCTGTCACGTTCGATTTTCCTGAATATCCATAGTCCGCCACGCCATTTGCCCAGGCATCATGGCGCGATGGCGACGTGGGCGGAAAAAACAACCGAGTGACGGCGCCTGTGCCGTATTTCGTCTACTCCGACGAACTTTGGATTGACGATTCCAGATTGACCCTATCGAACTTGGCAGGGTCCGAGGATTATACCGACCAATCCACGTCGACTTCACCCAACGCCGTCCCTTAGGCGCGCCCGAATCCAGCCGTCCACCCTTCGTCCAGTCCCCGAAAACCCAACGCCTCGCCCGCCGAGTTCCACTCCGGCCGGCTCCCAAGCCCCGACGCCGGATCCACACGCGCCATCCCATCCGGAGGTCCAGCCGCGTCATTGCAACCTTCAATCTTTGCCTCATATCAATAGTTGTGATGCTCAGTCGTTGTTGCCTAACAACCGTTGTTAGTTGACAACGATGCTTAACACACTTATTGTATCCACCATTAGTTGATCGTCACAACTATTACAACATGCATTCATCGGTGATTCGGACACGGATAGGCATGGAATCGAACTTTAACGGCGACATAAGGCGATGGGCAGGCTTATGGACGTAGTTCCTCTGAGAACTGGACTGGCAAGGGCGGTGATTGCCGCTCTCATTCTAGCCGCGGCGGCGTGGATGTTAGCTGCTCCGCTTTCGTCAGCCGTCGCGCAAGACTCCCCTCCCGGATCAACCGAGACAGAGACGCCCAAGGCGACCCCCACGCCCGAACCGACCCCTGAAGCTACGCCTGAACCCACTCCCGAGCCAACGCCCGAACCCACGCCTGGACCGACCCCAGAGCCAACTCCTGAA
>JAPOVO010000237.1 GCA_026708165.1 Chloroflexota bacterium
ACTGCCGGCTCAGCCACCGATCGATCGACATCATCGCAATCGTCGATAGCGACACCCGCGAGATCATCTGGGCGTGGGGACTCGGCGTGCTCGACGGTCAGCATCAGCCTCAGATGCTCCCAAACGGCAATATTCTGCTCTTCGATAACGGCACTCTACGCGGGTATTCCCGGGTCCTCGAATTCGACCCCCGCGAGCCGGACGTCTTCCTTTGGGAATACAGCGACCCCGAAGGATTCTTCAGCCCGTTCAGGGCAGGTCAGCAGCGCCTCCCCAACGGCAACACGCTCATATGCGAAGCTGATTGCGGTCGCATCTTCGAAGTAACGATGGAGGGCGACGTGGTTTGGGACTACTACTCGCCGTTCTTCGGCGATCAGTTCGTCAACGTCTACCGGGCTACCCGCTACTCCCCGGAATTGGTGGAGCCGCTTCTGGACGAAGGCATCCTCGCCCATTCCAGGGAAGGTCGCTACGGCCCATGGCTCAGATGATGGGGTCCATCTGACGGAACTCCCACGGACGCCATTGGCGTTCGCTCCAGCCGCGCCGCCACCGCGGAGAAAGCGTGCCGCAATCACGGCCTCTCACCCCTCGCGAGGCGGGCATTCACATCGTCGATCACTGCCGGCAGCTCGTCGATGGTGTCGATGACGTAGTGGGCGCCCGTTTTGACCAGGACCTCCCGGGTGTACGCGAGCCGGCGTTGCATCTCCGCCTCCGAGAGGCTATCTGCGTACTCCAGGCTGTCGATGTCCATGTAGTTGCTGTAGCGGGCGATGCCCACCCCCCAGCAGCCCGCCTCCAGCGCTTCGCCCACCCCCGTCACGGTGTCGTCGACCTTGACCACGGACTGGATGGGGTGCACATCGAGGAGATCGAGGTTGCGGTAGACCATGAAGGGCTTGGGACGGGCGCCGTTGAATACCTCGTCTCCGGCGACGGAGGCATCGGGCACGTAGCCCTGCTTCTTCGCATCCGCTTCCAGGATATCCACCATCGGGCGCACGAAGCCGGTGGTGCTGCCAAGCTTGATCCCCTCCGCCTGCAGGCGCTGGGTTGTCTCGGCGACTCCGGGCAGGAGAGTGGTGTACTCGCGCAGGCAGGCGATCTGCATCGGCACGAAGTCGGCGAACATCGCGTCGACCTCCGCCTGGCCGGGGCGCTTGCCGTGCACACTTTCCCAGCGCTCGGCGATCTCCGGCACCTCGGTGAGGGCCTTGATATGCAGGTCCTTGCGCAGGCCCATCGGCCCCCGTGCCTCCGGCATCGTGATCTCGACTCCGTGCTTCCTGAACACGTCGACGAACACAACCGCGGGAGCGAGCACGTAGGCGTCCGCGGTGGTGCCGCTCCAGTCGAGGATCGCGGCCTTGACTCTGCCGCGGTAGCTGCGGTTGAAAACGAAGTCGCCGTTTAGCGCCATTCCCTGTCTCCGTTGCTATGCCAATGATGTCGAGTCCCGACCCGCCCGTCATCCAGCGGCGGACGCACCGCTCTTGACTCCCATTTCGGCGAGTATATCTTCGACCGCGGCGAGGACGCCGCGCATCTCCTTTACCCCGAGGCGACCGATGCAGCCGATGCGGAAGGACGGGGCGGCAGTGAGCTTGCCGGGATAGATGACGTAGCCCCGGAGCCGCAAGCGCTCGTAGAACGCCTCGATCGCGAAACGCGGGTCGGCCGGCATGTGGAAGGTGACGATAATCGGTGCCTGTACGGCGTCCGGCAACAGGGTCTCGAAGCCGAGCCGGCGCATGCCCTCGACCAGAACGCGCAGATTCTCCCGGTAGCGCGCGCCGCGTCCCGCGGTGCCGCCCTCGGCCTCGAACTCATGAAGGGCACGGTCGAGGGAGAGAATGGTCTGGACCGGTGGGGTGAAACGCCATTGACCGTCCTTCTCCATCGCGAGGTACTGGTCTCGCAGGTCTAAGCTGAGCGAGTGTGCATTGTCGGCGCTGTGCTCGAGGGCCTCGCGCCGTGCAATGCAAAAGCCCACGCCCGGCGTGCTCTCGAGGCATTTATTGGAACAAGCTGCCATCGCGTCGAAGCGCACCGTGCATGCGTCGAGGGGCAGGGCTCCGAAGGCGCTAATGGCGTCGATTAGAAGACCCCGGCCGTGGCGTGCGGCGACGCGGGCGATCGCCTCGATGGGGTTCAGGATGCCCGAGGTAGTCTCGCAGTAGACGGCCGCCACGTGGGATATGCCTGCGTCGCCCGCCAGCGCGCGGTCGAGCTCTCGCGGGTCGTTGGGCACGTCTTCTCCCGTCTCCACCAGGACGCTGCGACGGCCCGCTACTCCACAGATCTTCGCCATCCGCCGGCCGTAGGCTCCGTTGACGAGGATCAGCAGCTTGCCGTCACGGGGGACAAAAGAGCCGAGCATGGCCTCCACCGCGAACGTGCCGCTGCCCTGGAGGGGAATGCAGACGTGGGTATCGTGCCCGCCCACGACGTCGACGAGACGCTCGCGCACTCGCCGGTTGATGCCGATGAAGCGGTGATCGCGAGAGCCGTAGTCGTGCTGCGCCGCATCCTTTACTTCCGGTGAGGTAGTGAGCGGCCCCGGAGTCAACCACCAGGGATCGCCACTCGGTGACAGCGCGGTCACGGACTCATGCCGCCCTCACCCGAGCCCCATCCACACGGGAGTACGCCGAGTCACGGCCCACATCTCCGGCTCCCGGCCGGAGTGCGGCCCCCTTCGTTCGGTGCGGAGCGGCGTGTTCCATTCTCTCAGATGCTTGAATCGTGCCATCCTGTCAACCCGGTACCGCTAGGTTCCATCGACATCTCCTGTGCCCCTGGAGCCCGGCCAGGCAGGCCTTGTGGTCGGGACGACCGAGGTTGCTCAAGCGTCCGCGATAGCTAGCGCCATACGGTGCCGATCCGAGCCTACAAAGGCAAGATTCTTGATTCTGTACGGTCCGGTACCCCCGGTGCGATTCGAACACACGACCCACTGCTTAGAAGGCAGTTGCTCTGTCCACTGAGCTACGGGGGCTTGTCGATAATCAAAAATAGACGAGCGGCAAACCAGCGGGCAACCATCTGAGCCTGACTACGCCTCGAACACGAACCCGCCCGTCTGGTTGAGTCTCACGAGGTCCCAATCAATCGACACGCCCAGGCCCGGTCCAGTCGGTACGGATACGCATCCATTGGCGTCAATGGACTCCAGCTCGTCCTCGTAGTCGAGGTACGCCTTTCCGTTATGAGTAGGCGCCTTGGGATGAACAAGCGACATCTCGTAGTAGTTCGAGTTGGGAATCGACGCCATAAGGTGCCGGTGCGCCGGGCCGGGCGAGTGTATCTCGACGTCCAACCCAAAGCCTTCTGCGGCATGGCAGATTTTGAGCGCCCCCGTCAGCCCGCCATCCAGGTTCGCGTCGACCCGCACAAGGTCTGTTCCACCGGCGACGATCACGTCCACGTGCTGCTCCAGCCCGCGGATATGCTCCGTAATCATTATTGGAGTTCGGAGCAGCTCCCGCAGCTTCTTGTTGCCAAACGCCGACATGCCGCCGTCCATGTAAGGGTCCTCGTACCAGAGGTAGTTCGCCTCGTCCAGAGCCTTGCCGACTGTCAGCGCTTCGAGGAACGTCCGGTACGTGCAGCCCGGATCGTGCATGAGCTGCATTCCGTCGCCTACTGCCTCGCGGACGGTGGTCACCAGCCGCACTTCCCTCTCGATGGGAGCGCCCCAGCTATGTATCTTGAAGGCGGGATAGCCCATCTCCTTGCAGCGGATCGCGAAATCGGCAAACGCCTCGGGGCTGTCAAGTCCTCCGCTGGCGTCCCCGAAGTGGGTGCTGGCGTATGCCGGCAGGGGACGGTCGCTGCCCCCAAGTAATTCGTAGACTGGCGCTCCGCGGTACACTGTACATTGCTGTGGGGATACACAGGTGTAACTTGACTAATTATTTTC
>JAPOVO010000412.1:0-346 GCA_026708165.1 Chloroflexota bacterium
GCAGTTCATCCCAGTCGAAGGCGCCGACGAACACGAAGGTCGCATCGCCCAAATCCGCAAACCGGTCGGCGTACACCGCTTCCGCGCGCTCCATGCTGAGCTCGTCGATCACATCGAGGGTGAGCGGGCGCCTGCGGAAGTGGTTCTGGCTATACACGGTGTTCAGCGTGTCGGAGAACACGGCGTCCGGCTGGTCGGCGCGCGTCTCCGCCTGGCTGCGCAGACTAGTCACGTAGTTCGAGTAGACCACCGGGTCCAGCCTCGGCTCAGTTGCGTACAGGTGGATCAATTGAAACAGGGTTTCAATGGTTTCGGGGGACGTGGGCCGGTTGAAGCACGGGAAAAG
>JAPOVO010000412.1:356-3922 GCA_026708165.1 Chloroflexota bacterium
AGTGAAGCAGCGTTTCCATTTCTTCCGGCCACGGGCGGCCGTTGAAGCCCTCGAACAGCTCGCCGATATAGGGTGAAACGGACACCAGCTTGCCGGCGAGCAGCTTGTCCAGGGCCACGTTGTCGTGCGGCCCGACGCCGCTGCCCCCAATCAATGACGCGGCGTATTGCGCAGACACAAAGTCCACGTCGTCGACTAGCGAGTGCCCGCCCGGACTGAAGGCGCCAAACACGATCTCGTCATTCTTGAAGTCGGTCTGCTTGGCGATCACGGTAATTCCGTTGGACAGCGTCCATTTCACGGCGTCGATTGACTCGATCGCTTCTTCACTGGTGATGCTGCCCGCCGTAGGGATCGTCGCCATCAGCGGCACGTCGGCTACCTCGTCCTCGTATGGATCAACCTCAAGCGTGTCGGCTGCCGCGAGCTGTGCCTGCAATTCAGCCTCCAAATCGTCATCCGACTTGGCGCTGCTGCCTTCGGGCCGCATCACCAGGAGCACCGTATTCCCCGGCTCGCTCCAGGTAGCTGCCACGGCGTCGACCTCCGCCAGCGAAATCTCCGGAAGAAGCGCCTGGTACAGCTCCCACTCAGCCTCGATGCCGGGAACCGGCGTGCCGCTCAGAAAGTGGTCCAAGTACTCCCGGGCCAGATTGACCGATTCCCGCTGATCGCGCTCCTTATAGACACGCTCGATCTCGCTTAACAGGTTGGTTTTTTCTCGAGCCAATTCGCTCTCGATAAACCCGTGCTGTCGAGCGCGCTGCGTCTCCTCGAGCAGAGCCGCAAACCCGGCCTCGACGGCGTCCTGCTCCACCCATGCCCCGAACTGCACGAGGTCGACCGGCTGGATGAATCCCCCACGCAGGCCGCTGGCCCCAAGATACGGGGGATCTTCTACCTGACCGCGCTCGAAAAACCGGGCGTTGAGCATCATGAACGCCAGCCGCTCCACCACGATGCGCCGCAGCGCTGCCGGGTCGTCGCCCGACTCGGGCGGAAGCTTGCGTACCAGGAATATCTGTGTGCCTGGCGCCTCGGGATCGCTGAACACGTTGACGCGCGGCTCGTCGTGCTCGGGCACGCCATAGCGCGGCCGATCGGTTGGCTGTCCGACGGCGGCGCCCGCCTGGCCGGCCTCGCCTTCCGGGGGCGGAGCGAAATACTGCCGCACCTTGGCTTCGATCACCTCGGTGTCGAAGTCCCCCACGGCGATGACGGCCATCAAGTCGGGCCGGTACCAGCGCTGGTAGAAGTCCACCAGGCGCTGTGCGGGAGCGTTTTCGAAGACTTCGGGCAGCCCAATTGGGGCTCGCTCGTTATAGCGAGAGCCTCCAAATATCAGCGGAAACCAATTATCCTGAAAGCGCGCTCCAAAACCACGAAACAAGCGCCACTCTTCGAGGATCACGCCGCGCTCAAGCTCCACTTCGTCCGGCGCAAACGTGATGGCGAAGGCCCAGTCGCTCAGAATCTGAAACGCCTTCTCGAGAATCTCCGGATCGTCGGTTGGGATTTCGATGAAATATTGGGTGGAGTCAAAGCCAACCGAGGCGTTCACGTCGGGTCCAAAGTTGCTGCCGATGGACTCCAGGTACTCCACGATCTCCTGCTTCTCGAAGCGCTCGGTTCCATTGAACGCCATGTGCTCGACGAAGTGCGCCAGCCCGCGCTGATCCTCCTCTTCGAGGATCGAGCCGACCTTCACCACCAGCGACAGATAGGCCCGGTCGCGCGGTTCCTCGTTGTGCCTTACGTAGTAAGCCAGGCCGTTGCTGAGAGTGCCGCGAATTACCGAGGGGTCGAATGACAGCGGAGCGTCGGGATCGATCGCCTCCGGCGCAGCCGTGGGCGTGGGCGTTGGACTCGGTGTCGCCGTAGGTGTGGGCGATGGAGTGGGGGTCGCCGTGGGTGTTGGAGTTGCGGTGGGAGTAGGTTCCGCAGGGACGGGAGTCGCCGTGGGCGTCGGACTAGGAGTGGGTTCTACTGGAGTGGCGGTTGCGGTCGGGGTCGGGCTTGGAGAGGGCGTAAGTTCGACCAGCGCGGCAGCCGCCGTGGGCTCCTGGTCCGCGGTTGGTGATGGTCCGATGTCGCAAGCCGCCAACGCCGCCAGCATCAGCGCGACAAAGATGACGGTTAACACTGATTTCAGTCGTGTGCTCATTTAGCTCGTTTCTTGGTGTTCATCTCAGCTTTGACCCGGTCTTCAATGGTGTACCACCCGCGACGTTCGATCCAAGAGCTTATGTCGACGCTCAGGAGACAGGACTGCCACCCGACTGTCTGCCGCCGAGCTTCCAACAGCCGGCCTAGGTCGCGTCGGGCAGGAGAACGGAGCGACTCGAACGGATGGACGGCGGACCTTCTCGGAAGGCGGACGGCGGCCAATGGGAGGTGCGGTGCGTCGACTCCGCCGCGCCTCGCGGCGCTTGGCCTGTTTTGACCTCCCCGATGTCCCTATCCATAATGACCGCGTCACTGGCGGAAGGGGAGTTCGGTCATGATTGAGTGGCTTGGCATCGGTCATCTTTTCGAGCTTTCCGGGACCGAAGCCATTTGGGGGTTTCTCACCCCGCTCGTGATCTTCGTCGTGTTCTTCCTGGCGCAGCTCATACTGCCGGCAAGGCGGGTTACCGGCTACGTCGTCAATCCCGAGACCGGCGAGCCCCGCAACTACCGGCTAAACGGTCTTCCGATCTTCGCAATCGCGGTAATCGTCTGGGGATTCGAGCTAACCGGAATGCCGCGTGACTGGTTCTACCGGTCCTCCCTCTACGCCGTGGCCGGCGGTACGGTCCTGTGTGTCATCTTCGCAACCTATGCGATGCTCAGCCAGCCGCCGGGCGAGATACAGAATCGTTTCGTCGCGTGGTGGGAAGGGCGCGCTCTGGAGCTGCCATTCTTCAAAGAGCGCTTCGACGTAAAGATGTACTTATACGTCGTCGGCGGGACCATGTTGACGCTCAACGCCCTGTCCGGGGCTGCGTACAACTATGAGCGCTTTGGCGACAACTTCAATCCAGGCGTCTTTCTGTATGCAGCGTTTTTCACGTTTTACGTGCTCGACTACTTCATCTTCGAGCGCGTTCAGCTATACACCTACGACCTGATCCACGAGAAGCTTGGGTTCAAGTTGATCTGGGGCGGCCTGGTCGTCTACGGCTGGCTGTACATCCTGCCGCTGTGGGGCATGGCCGCGCACCCGCATCCCGGGTTTTCGACCGCGTGGACTTACATCTGGCTCATCGGGACCGCCGCTCTGTTTCTGGTCGGCTGGACCATCTCGCGCGGGGCCAACATGCAGAAATACACATTCAAGCGCTGGCCCGATCGCAAGTTTCTCGGACTCATCGAGCCTAAGTACATTCAGGCCGGTGACCGCAAGATCCTGTGCAGCGGGTTTTGGGGCGTCGCCCGCCACTTCAACTACATGGGCGAGGGGTTCTTTTCCTTTTCAATAGGGCTGGTATTCGGCTACTTCGTCAATCCCTGGGCCTGGACCTACTTCGTCTTCATCGTCTCGCTGTTCACCTGGCGTCAAATCATTGACGACCACAACTGCGCCG
>JAPOVO010000101.1 GCA_026708165.1 Chloroflexota bacterium
GCGTCCATGCTCCAGATCATTATCGGGTCGAGCATCGGGAAGCAGGCTTTTCCGGTACCAGTCTGAGCCGGATGCGGTTTTGCATGGCCTCAATGCGTCACGTCCCTTTTGCGGCGCGTGGCATTTCAACTAGTTCCGAATGGCCCGCTACTTAGTAAAACGCACGCTTCAGATACTGCTCACTCTCTTCATATTTCTATCCATCGTTTTCTTCCTCGTAAACGCCCAGCCGGGTGATATCAGCCATGTCTACAGCCTCAATCCCGACCTTCCTCCGGAGACCAGAGCAAAACTCCAGGACCTGTTTGGCGTCAATGAACCCCTTTGGAAACAGTACCTGGTTTATGTCAAGAACACCCTGACCGGCAATTTCGGCGTTTCGTTCAGCCTCTACCCGCGAACCGTCGCCGACGTCATTGGCGAGCGCCTTCCCAGGACTCTTGTGCTCTTCCTGACAGCCACGGTGCTTTCGTTCTATCTCGGATTCGCCCTCGGCAAGATTGTCGCCTGGCGCAGGGGAGGGTGGGTCGAATACGGCTCCACGATCGGTGGCGTAACGCTCTATACCGTGTTCACGCCTTGGTTTGCGCTCATGATGATCTGGCTATTTGCGTTCAAGGCCGGCTGGCTGCCAATCGGCAAATTCCTGGATCCGGTTGAATGGCGAGAAGCCCCGACCAGCGCGAATGCCGTGTTCAATCAAATGATCGTCACCATGATCGTGCTATCCGTGGTGATATTCGCCGTCTTCCTGATTACGACCCAAAAACGTGTGGCGGGGGCGCGGTTGATCCAAGCGGGAAGCATCTCGCTGTCCGCGGCCGTCGTGGCCGGCGTTTGGCTTGCATCCGGCGTCGCCCATCTCGCCTGGGACATCGTTGAACACATGATCCTGCCCGTGGGCACCCTCACGCTCATCAGTTTCGGGGGCGCCATGCTGCTCACCCGCAACAGCATGTTGGAGACCATGCGCGAGGACTACGTGACCGCCGCCCGCGCTAAAGGGCTTCCGGAAAAGCAAGTACGCGACCGGCATGTCGCTCGTAACGCCCTTCTCCCCGTAGTAACCAGTTTCGTATTCAGCTTGGCGTTCGCCGTCGACGGCGGGATCATTATCGAATCCGTCTTCTCATGGCCGGGCATGGGACAAACGCTCATCTCGGCGGCTACCACTGAAGACCTGCCCCTTGCCGTCGGCGCCTTCGTCTTTGTCGGAATCTTCGTTCTGGTGGCCCATCTTGCCGCCGACGTCTTATACGTTTACCTCGATCCCAGAATCCGCTACTGATGGCTGTTTCCGACTCACCCCCGACAGCCCCCCGATCACTCTGGGCGGTGCGCGCCACTCTGGCAGGGCGCAGTCTCAAACAGAACTGGTCGATGTTTCGCGGTACGCGCATCGGGATTATCGGTCTCGCGATCATCCTCTTTTACCTGTTGCTTGCCGCGGCTCATCCCATTTTGATGAACACCGTCTGGGACGAGAAGATCTACGATCCGGTAGTCGGATACGCATTCGACGAGACTCGCCAGCCCGCCCCGCCAAGCTGGAGTCATCCACTCGGCACCGATCCTTTGGGACGGGACGTTATGAGTCAGCTCATGTACAGCGCCAGATCCGAGTTCATGCTCGGGCTGTTGGCAGCCCTCATAACGGTTTCCATCGGGACGACGGTAGGCGCGGTCGCAGCCTACTTCGGCGGGGTGGTCGATACCGTGCTCATGAGGCTGGCCGACATCATGATCATGTTGCCGGGCATAAGCGTACTCATCGTGCTCAGTGCGCTCATCGGAGTCGAACACTTCGAGCTTGCCCTGATAATCGGAATACTCTCGGGATTCGGCGGCACCGGCGTCGTGCTTAAATCCCAGGCGCTTTCGGTCGTCGTTAAGCCATACATCGAGGCGGCAAGGGCGGCCGGTGGTGGACCGGTTCATATCATCTTCGTCCACATCGTCCCGAACCTCCTGCCGCTCTCGTTCTTGTACATGATGTTCACGGTCACCGGCGCCATATTCTCCGAAGCGGTCCTTAGCTTTCTCGGACTCCTCAACGTTCGCATGAGTTGGGGGCTGATGATCCACACCACCGAATCGGCCGGCTACCTGCTGCAGGTCGGCGAATACTGGTGGCTCATATTCCCAGCCAGTCTGTCCATAACTTTGCTGTGTTCGTCCTTCTATCTCGTCGGACGGTCGCTTGACGAGGTGGTCAACCCGAGGCTGAGGCGCTCGTGAGCAATCGCCCGGTTCTGGCCGTCGAAGACCTCACGATGCACTACTCGATCAAGGCTGGAGCCGTGCGAGCCGTCGACGGTGTTACCTTTTCAATAGAAAGAGGTCAGGCGCTTGGATTGGTGGGGGAGTCGGGCTCGGGAAAGTCGTCCATCGCAATGACGTTGCTGCGACTCCTGCCGGACAACGCGCAAATCCTTCGCGGCAAGATCCTGCTCGATGGCATCGACATCGTCACTCTTTCCGAAGAACGGATGCGGGAATTCCGCTGGAACCGCATATCCATGATCTTCCAGGCTGCCATGAACTCCCTCAACCCTGTTTACAAGGTCGGGGAACAGATAATCGAGGCTCTGGAAGCACACCTCGAGTCCGCCCGTGAAGAGTCCATTGAGCGTGTCCGTAGGCTGTACGACGTGGTAAGCCTCGATCCCGGCCTGATCGTGCGTTATCCGCACGAATACAGCGGGGGAATGCGACAGCGGGCCATCATCGCCATGGCCTTGGCCTGTGAACCCGATCTGATCATCGCCGATGAGCCGACCACGGCCCTCGACGTTATCGTCCAGGACCACATTCTCCGAGAGATGCGCAGTATCCAGGCCGAACTCGACATGAGCATGATCTACATATCGCACGACATGGCCGTCATAGCCGAAGTCAGCGATGTAGTCGGGGTGATGTACGCCGGCAAAATTGTCGAGTTGGGGAGTACCGCCGATGTTTTCCAAAGTCCGATTCACCCCTATACGCGGTCGCTAATGTCCGCCTTCCCGAGTGTTACCGGCAAGAAACGCGATCTCGCCACTCTTACAGGTGAGCCGCCGAACTTGCTGGACCCGCCCACCGGCTGCCGCTTCCATCCCCGCTGTCCATACGCCACGGACGAGTGCAGGTCTCAGGAACCCCCTGCGGTTCGCCGTGGTAACCACTGGGCGGCCTGCTGGAATCCCCAGGGAGAGTAGTGTGACGCTCGATGCTGCTCAGCCCGCACCGTCCTTGGATAGCCGCGTCCTGCTCAAGGTGGAAGGGCTGTGCAAGTACTATCGGGCAACCGCTAACCGTTTTCGGCGCAACCGCGGACTCATTCACGCCGTCGACGGTATCGACTTCGAAGTGGCGAAAGACGAGAGCCTTGGACTAGTGGGAGAGTCCGGATGCGGCAAGACGACCACCGGCAAGCTGCTTGTTCGCCTCATTGATCCGACCGCCGGTCGCATCCTCCTCAACCAAGGCAAGCCAAAGCCAACCGACATTGCGACCCTAAGGGGAAAGCCGCTCAAGGCCTTCCGAAGAAAAGTCCAGATCATCTTCCAGGACCCGTACGAGTCGATGAATCCCCGCCGGACAATCTTCGATACGGTCGCTGAGCCTCTGAAAGTTCAGAAGATGGGTGGGACTCTTGAACATCTCGACCGGGTTTCCGGCATGCTTGAGCTCGTTGGGCTCACGCCTCCCTCTACCTACCTTTTTAGATACCCGCATGAGTTGTCGGGCGGACAGCGCCAGCGCGTGGCCATCGCCAGGGCGCTGATAGTAGACCCGGCCTTCGTCGTCGCCGACGAACCCACTTCGATGCTCGACGTATCGATCAGGACCGGTGTCATGCGTCTCATGGAGGAACTTGCCGCGCGCCTGGGGATAGGCTACCTGTACATCACGCACGACGGGGCCGTAGCGCGATAC
>JAPOVO010000061.1 GCA_026708165.1 Chloroflexota bacterium
CGCCAAACGCGGGGGGGGTGTGGGGGGGAGTCGAGGCGCGATTCGATCTCGGCACGCCAGCGCTCGAAGTGCTCAAGCTGAGCGTCCAGATCGACCGGCAGCGAGGCTTGCAGCCGCTTGCGGAGCGCCCTGGCAAAGGCCGGACTTCTGCCGCCGGTACTGACGGTTATCCGAACGCCGCCGGCCGCGATCTCGCCGACGTTGGCGAAATCGGAGCGGGCCGGATCGTCCGCCAGATTGACCAGCGCGCCGACGGACCGGGCGTCCGCCGCGACGCGGGCGTTGAGGGCCGGATCGTTGGTGGCGGCAAATACCAGGGCCGCGCCTTGCAGCAGCTCGGGCCGGTACCCGGCTTCGAGAAGGTGGATCTTGCCGGAGCGGGCCAGCTCTCGAACTCCGGACGCGGCCTTAAGACCGACGACCAGCGGCGTCGCTCCGGCCTTGACCAGTCCGCGGGCTTTTCGTTCGGCGACGCGTCCGGCCCCGACAACGACGCACTTGAGACGCTGGAGGTTGAGGGCGATTGGGTAGCGGCGGGTCTGCTCAGTCAATCGCGGTCACTTGCTTCCGAGTGGTGGGGCCTCTGGCACTCCACCCCCCCTGGATTCCCGCCCCGTATCGGAGTACGGGGTGACGTTCTTTCGCGGGAATGGCGGATGATGACGGCAAGAGATCAGGGGCTGGCTACCGGGGGTTGGGGCGCTGGCGCCCCAACGCCCCCCTGGATTCCCGCTTTCGCGGGAATGACGGATGAACGGGCCGGTATGACACGGGGAGGACTGGGACAGATTCCGCGCTTCGCCGGAGTATCTGTGTTTGGAGTCAATTCCAAAAAGACGGGGTTAATGGAAAGCAAGCAGACATGCGGCGACAAACTGACCACTGGCGTCCAGCCTCTGGATTCCGGCCTTCGCCGGAATGACGGATGAACGGGCCGGTGTGACACGGGGGAGGACCAGGATAGATTCCTCGACTTCGCTCGGAATGACAGGTGGGGTATCGGCATATCAGGGGGACTTGCGGTTGACGGATTGAGGGTACCCACCGCCCCCTCTGGATTCCGGCCCCGTATCAAGTACGGGGTGACGTTCTTTCGCCGGAATGACGGATGATGACGGCAAGAGATCAGGGTCTGGCTACCGGGTGGTGGGCCGCTGGCGCCCCACCCCTCTGCATTCCGGCCTTCGCCGGAATGACGTATGAACGGGCTGGTACGACAAAAGAGGGCCGGAATGACAGCGGTATCGGAATGGACGGCATTTGCGTGCGTGCGGCGAGTCAGGGATCAAGGTCGAAGTGGCGCGCGAGCACGCGGTTGACCTGCTCGGCCGCCGCGTCTCTGCCATCGGCCTCGATGGTCTCCAAGAGGCCGAGCGCGACAAGCTCCCGCCAGACCTTCTTCTTGACGCGCAGGTCGTCGGTGAGGGTATTGATGCGCTCCTTGGTCTCGACGAAGAACTCCAGATAGTCCTGGTAGCCGGTCTCCAGCATCGCGGCGATCTTGTCGCGGACCGAGTTCGCGAACGCGGGACTCAGCGCGTCGGTCATCACGTTGACGGTGATGTTGCCCCGGCGTACGAACGACGAGGCGATGAAGTCGGACACCTCGGCGTTGTCGACCATGTTGAAGAGCATTCCCCTGGCGCGGGCGTCCCGGCCGACGGCCAGGTCGAGCTCGTCGTCCTCGGTGCACGCCAGGACGACCCTGGCCCCTTCAAGCAGATCGGGAGAGTAGACGCTGCGAACGAGCCTGGCGCCGCCCGACTCGGCGATGGCTTCGAGTCCGGGAGTGAAGCTCTCGGCGATGACCGTGGGGATCTTTTCGAACTGGTTGAAGATGCGCGTCTTGAACTCCGCCTCGTCGCCGCCGCCCACTATGGTGCAGGGCCAATTTGCGAAGTTCAGCGCTACGGGGAAGAAAATCCTCGGCTCTGGCATCGCATTCGCCTCAAATCGGAGTCGGCATAGACGGGGGCCGGACCAAACGGCGGCCTAGTCTTAAGTTACCTTGCGGACTGGATTCCCGCCCCGTATCGGGGTACGGGGCGACGTTCTTTCGCGGGAATGACGAATGGGGCTGTGGTGGGCGCGGGATCGTTTTTCACCCTCACCCCAACCCTCTCCCGTCAATGGAGAGGGAGTGGATTCCGGCGTCCGCGGGCATGACGCGCGAGTCACCACCCTCACCCCAACCCTCTCCCCTCAAAGGACAGGGAGTGGATTCCAGCCTCTGGATTCCGGACCAAGTCCGGAATGACGACAGCGATATGGTCGGTGCGCTAGACCGCGCACTCTCCTTCGCCGCGTTCCAGCACGTAGTGCTGGTCGCGCTCCCAGTCGATAAACGTAGGCTCGGACTCTTCCGAATACTCCGGCGGCAGGGTCAGGTCTTTGAGGACCTCCTCGAACCGCTTCTTGCCGGTGCGGTCGAAGAAGGCGTTGAAATGCTCGCCTTCCTCGCGGTGCTCCTCGTAGAAGCGGATGATCCGCTCGAGGGCCTGCGGGACCCTTTTGGCGGGCAGCCGCGACCGTATGAGCGTGCCGAGCCGCAGATCGCCGTTGCGCCGATGGCCCGCCAGGAGCACGTGGTAGGCCGGGATCTGCTTGCCGCTGGACTTCATGGCGGCGCCGTGGAATCCGATCTCGGCGATGTGGTGCTGGCCGCAGGAGTTGGGGCAGCCGCTCGCGTTTATCAGGATGCTGCGCGTGAGCGGGTCGGTGATCTTCATCTCGGCGAGCTTTTCGCTGATGGCGGTGTTGAGTCCCATCGAGCTGGTAATTCCAAGCTTGCAGCTATCCGTGCCGGGGCAGGTGACCACGTCTTCGATCTCGAACGCCCCGCTGCCGGCCAGGTCCAGCTCTCGCAGCTCTTTCCAGACATCGTAGACCTGCCGCGTGGGGATCCAGCGCAGGACGATGTTCTGTCCGGGAGTCATGCGCGCCCGTCCGGCGCCGTAGTCCCGCAGGATTTGGGCAAGGCCCCTGAACTGCTCGGGACTGAGGTCGCCGCGAAAGACCTTGACCTCGATGGCCGAGTAGCCCACCTGGACTTGAGGCGTGACGTTAGTTTCGAGGAACTTGCCGAACGCGTCGGCGTCCTCGGAGGACGGCTCCGACGGACGCGGGTCGGGATCGGGAGCGTCGGCCTGCTCGTCGTCGAAGAAGAGCAGGTCTTCGAGCGGAATCTCCTTGCGCGCCCATTCGCCTTCGAGCTCAGCGTCGACCATCGAGCGGAACTTGTCGATTCCGACCTTGTGGACGAGGAACTTGATTCGAGCCTTTGAGCGGTTTCGCCTCAACTCGTCCGACCGCTCGAAGATGCGCAGGACCGCCTCGGAAACCCGCAGGTACTCGTCCATCGGCACGAAGTCGTAGAGGACCATGGCGTGCTTGGCCATGATCGAGAGGCCGCCGCCGGTGACTATCTGAAAGCCCTTTTCCGACTTTCCGTTGAGCGGCCGCAGCTTGGGGATGAAGCCCAGGTCGTGAATTCCGGTTATCGAGCGGTCGGCTTCGGACGACGTAAAGGCTACCTTGAACTTGCGGGGTAGCAGCTGGGTCAGCGGATTGCGGACGAAGTAGCGAATGAACGCGCCCGCGTAGGGAGTGACGTCGAACGGCTCGTCGTCGCAAATCCCGGCCCATGGGTCACCGGTGACGTTGCGCACGGTGTTGCCGCAGGCTTCACGGGTGGAGAGGCCGACTTCGGCCATGAGCTTCAGGGCCTCGGTCGCCAGCGGCAGCGGAACGTGGTGGTACTGGATGTTCTCCCGCGTGGTGATGTGACCCTTGCGGAGCGGTACGAAGCGCTCGGCGACTTCGGCGAAGACATCGAGCTGGTCGGCGGCCACGCCTCCGAACGGCAGCTTGACGCGAATCATCTGCCTGGCGGGCTGGCGCTGCCCGTAGACGCCTTGCTTG
>JAPOVO010000136.1 GCA_026708165.1 Chloroflexota bacterium
CCACCCGAGAGACCGTGGAACCCGGGAGTCCTCGCGCCCTATCACTATGGCCTGTATTTGCTGGGCGGGCTGCTGGCCCCGCCGTCCGGCCCGGACCTGGCCTTCGTCGAGGAACTACTGGGCGCGTATGTCTGGATAAGCCTGTTCCTGATCGTGGCGACCGTACTTCTGCGGCGCGCCTCCCGATTCGCCATGCTCATCTTCGTCCCTCTCCTGCTTACGCCCGGCGGATGGACTCTTATGTTCAGAGAGCCGTACAGCATCCTGGAGGTTCCCGTCCTGACCGGTATCCCTTCCGCCGGTCTCCGCGCCTCGTTGCAAGAAATCTACTGGCCGTTTCTGTGGCTGCCATTGAATTCGCAACATGAAATGCCGCCAAACATCTGGACTCCCTCGTTCACGCTCTCGTACGCGCTGGCGTTTGTGGTGCTCGAGCGCGCCGCTCGCGCCGGGCGGCGATCCTGGCCCGTGATCCTGACGCTCGCCGCGCTGATCGGGTTTCTCGGCCTTACATCTTCCACTCTCACTCCGATCGTCCTGGTCCTGTGGATCGGACTGGAAGCGGTCTGGCTCATTCAGTCGAAACGCGCCGGGACAGCGGAACGGGGTGATCTGATTCGGTCGTCGTCCGGAGTCGTGCTGGCGGGGCTTCTGCTGATTGCCGGGAGCCTCTCGACGGTCGTCCTGGGCGACTCAGGCTCGTCCGGCCTGTCGCTCGGGTTGAGCGAGCCCCTGTCGAACCGCTTGCGCATACTCGGCACGCTCGACCGGCTGCCGGGCGGCGTTGGGATCCTGGGTCTCGGGCCTCTCGCCATCGCCGTCGTTGCCCTGCTGCTCGCCTGGCGCGACCGCCTTGTACAAGCATTGGCGGCGGGAGCCGGTCTACTGCTGTTGGCTTCCCTATTGCTGGTCTATGAACCCAAGCCGGACGACCTGGTCCGGATCGAAGGCCAGGCACGAAACTTCGCACTGCTGGCGCTGCTGGTCGCACTCGGCATTCGCTTCGTCCGGTCGCAGGGCACGCGCTGGCGTTACGCCGCGGGCGCGGCGTTCGTGGCATTGGTTGCCTGGCCGACGGCCGCGGCGCCGGTCCGCAACGTTGGCCTTGCAACCGGCAACGGGGTCGAACTGACAAATCCTCAGCGACCGCAGGAGCCGCGGAGTTTCTTCGAGGGGCGGTTCTGGCCCGGATCACTCCCGTCCGACGGCATCGCCGCGTACGTCCGCAATCACACCGCCGTCGACGCGCGAGTGTTCTCGCCGCATCCGCATCAAATGACCTACGCCACCGGCCGCCCCAACGCGTCGGGATATGCCGGACTCGTTCACGTCATCCCAAAACAAGGCCCCGAATACCAGGACGTGAGCATCCATCTCGAACCAGCGGCTTTGCGCCGGCTCGGCTTCGAATACGTTCACGCTCCCGATTCGTGGGTTGAAAGCCTGCCAGATCAGGCCGTCTCGTGGCTGGACGATCCCGACCTGTTCGAGCTTCTGGTTGAGGACGAGTCCGAGCGCCTCTACCGTGTGCTCCCGAAGTTCGACACGCTCGACCCACCTCCGACACCCGCCTCGCACGAGGCCTTGCGACGGGCCGTGCCGGAGTCCGCAACGGTCTTCCTGCCGACGGTATTCCATTCGAGGAGCTTCAACCGCGTCGCATGGGCGCTCTCCCATACCCGGCAGTTCGGAGCCATAAGAGGGCCGAGCCTGCACATACGGTCACCCTGGCAGATAGAGCCGCTCGGCGACCAAGCGCCCGACCTCGTGGTCACGTCCGGGGATTTCGTACCCTTGATGTTTCCTCATACCTCGCGCCGGCCTATCTGGTGGAACGACGAGATCGCCGTTTACGCGCTGGATGGGGCCGTCGATCCGGTCATGCCTCCGCGACCGCAGGCGGAGCCGCCGCCGTTTAGCGTCCGGGTGTCAGACGTAAGCGAGTCAGACGGACGGATCGCGTTCACCGCAACCTTCGACGATCGCGCTCCCGACCAGTGGACCAGCCAGGACTGGGTGCTGATCCCAACCGAGGCTCCGCCCTGGGACATCCCCGCCCAGCTTCTTTCTGACGGCACGCCCGTTCCCGCCATGTGGTTCGTCAGCTACGTGAATCCTGGCAAAGGAACGACTTCGCTTGGGGAATTATAACGCAAAGTAAACAGGCTTAGGGCAGCATCGACGCGGGCAGCTCGCTCTGCCCGTTCACCCGCTCGCGCAGATCCCAAACGCCTTTCTCGCCGGCGCCGAGGAAGCGGTTGTCATGGCTCAAATGCGCTCCCACGTTGTTCACCCTTCGCGCCTCAGTATCTCCGCCGACCTTAATACCGACCGCACACAGGCGCTTATACACGTCTTTGCGATGCAACGGCCCATCCTCTTCGAGAATCTTGTAGATCGCGTCACGTATGCGCTGCGACTTTTCAGAAGTCCGTACGGACTTGACCGGGCCGGACTCAATGTGCGCGATTATCAGCGTGATAGCGTCCAGCTTCGCGTCAATCTCGTTACGCATTTCCTCAAGCTCTTCGCGCTCCCGTTTCAATCCCTCTATCGTTGCCGTTCGGCTCATCGCGTCTCTCCTTTACGTGGCCGTCTGACGACTTTCGATACGTTCGACCGTGCCGTTGACTCCCGCCAACGGCGCAGTCAAATTAGTATCGGAGCCGTTGGCCGGAATCGAACCGGCTGCCTGGGGCCTACGAATGCCAAGGCACTCCCAGAGCAACGGCCTTCAAAGCGGGGCTGGAGGCAGGTGCCCGAGTGGTCAACTAAGGTGCGCCTCCAGCCCCACTGTATTCTCCCACAAATCCGGCTGTGAAAGTTGCGCCGCCTATTTGACAATCCCGCCCATCTTGTTTATTATTGTTCCATAATTAACAGGGTAAAGGGACACGAAATGGCACGACGCAAGGGACCGGGGAAGCACTACCGCAAGGGTATGTCCATCATCGACCTGACCGACAGATTCCCCAATGACGAAACCGCCGAAGCGTGGTTCGTAGAATCCCGCTGGCCAAACGGTATCCGTTGCGCACACTGCGAGAGCGAGAACGTCGCCGAGAACGGCAATCACCCGACGATGCCCTACCACTGCCGCGCTTGCCGCAAGTTCTTCTCCGTCAAGACCAACACCGTTATGCACAGTTCGAAGGTCGGCTACCGCAAGTGGGCGCTGGCGATCTACATCCTGACGACCAACATCAAGGGAACATCCAGCATGAAGCTGCACCGCGACGTTGGCGTGTCGCAGAAAACCGCTTGGCACATGGCGCACCGGATTCGCAAGGCATGGCAGACGGACGCGCCGGTTTTCGCAGGGCCGGTGGAAAGTGACGAGACCTTTGTTGGTGGCCTGGAATCCAACAAGCACGCCGACAAGAAGCTGAACGCCGGTCGAGGGCCTGTCGGCAAAGCCGCCGTTGTGGGCGTCAAAGATCGCGCTACCAACAAGGTTTCAGCCGCTCCCGTGGAAGCCACGGACGCGCGGACGCTTCAGGGCTTCGTGCTTGACCGGACAGAGGCCGCAGCGACGGTCTACACGGACGAAGCGCGGGCATACGATGGGCTGCCGAGACTCCGGCAGGCCGTCAAGCACAGCATCGGCGAGTACGTGGACGGCCAAGCACACACGCAGGGGATCGAGTCATTCTGGGCGATGCTGAAGCGGGGCTACCAAGGGACGTACCACAAGCTGAGCGAGAAGCACCTTGCGCGGTACATCGCCGAATTCGAAGGCCGCCACAACCAGCGCCCGCTCGACACCATCGAACAAATGAGCGCGATAGCGCGGGGCATGGACGGCAAGCGGCTCCGCTACGAAGACCTGATAGGGCCGGCAGAGACCCGCCAGCCGAGGATGATCTAGGCGTGGTTTCTAACGGTCAAGGGACG
>JAPOVO010000350.1 GCA_026708165.1 Chloroflexota bacterium
AATGAAATCTCTATCAACATCGTCGACGCCGAGTCCGGCGCGCCTTCCCCCAACGCCCTCGTTCGCATCGAAGACTCCTTCGGTCAACAAGTCGCCACCGACTCCGCCGACGATTCAGGCGCCGTCTCATTCGCCGGGATCCGCCCGGGCAAAAAGCGCGTCACCATCCGCAAGGTCGACTACCAGATCGCCAGAGCATCCATCGAAGTCCCTCAATCCGGCGAGGCCGCCGTCGAGGTCGCTCTACAGAAGTCGCCCGGCAAACGGCTCCTGTTCTACGCATATGGCCTGAGCGATACCGGCGAGACCACCGTCGTCGGTATCGACCGCGCCTCCGGACTTCCGACTCGTGAAACCATCCTCATCCCCCATGGCCGCTTCGCCCCCGCCTCCGTCCCCTCCTGGAACCTCTACCAGGGGTTCTTCCTGGCGGTGGAAGGAGATTCCGGCACGACCGGCGCCGAAAGCTTGAGCGCCTTATGGGCGATGGGAGCTGCGGCGCGGCAATTGAGGACTGCAACCTCCGGATTCTCGTTCGGAGCCTGGCATACCTATCTTGGGAAGTCGAGTCTGGGCGACATCGTCCACACGTTCTGGTCGAGACAGGTGCCCGTCGGGACTACACACCTTTGCGTTGTCGATCCGAAGTCCGGACATATCGTGCGCCGCGAGCGGATCGCCCACAACGTTCTCCCGCCGATCCTCTCATCCGACGGCTCAAAGGCATTTCTGGTGAATTGGGATAAACGCTCGGTGGACGTGCTGGAGCTTGCGACGGGCGATCGGACGACCATCGTAGAGGACATTCCACTGCTGATAGCCGAAGCCGCGGGGAATCCCGCTGACGACGAAGATCTGATTCTCTCGACCGCTGATGGGTCGGTCTACAAGCTCCACATGCCGACGGGCGAACTGACGGAGATATACCCCGACGACCAGCTCCAGTCGGTAGTGAATGCCGGGGATGATGGACGGCTCATGACTTCGGTATTCCACTCTCACGACCTAGTCGTTTCGAGCCTGGAAACCGGACAGATCGAAGCGGTTATCCCGCTCGAATCGCACATCAACTGGCTATTCCGGGACCGCTCCGGACCATACATTTTCGCGGCGCACCTGAACTGGCCCGCCGTCATAAAGGTGCAGATAATCGATTCGGATAACTTACGGATCGTGGACGTGGTCGAGATTCCGAACGTAAACGACGCGATGCGGCAGGATGGCCTATTGCCTGAGGACTCCTAGACCGGTACCGGACTTCGCATCTTTGATGGCATACATCCATACGCCTAGAGCCAAACCGTCTCCAATGCGAGCTGCGGGCAAAGGCGGACCTTCAACTTTGATGACCTCGGCGGCGCCCATTGTGAAGTAGGTCGGTTCGCCAATGGCCGTTGGTTGGAGATGGGCGGCCCCTGAGCTTCGGTCCTTGGAATCCCGATCCAGTCGGGAATGACAATTGAGTCGCGGTGGCGCTACTCGCGTCCCAGGAAGCGGTTGGAGACGTCGATCCCCAGGTTTCGATATTCGGCGCCGCAGCCGCCCTCGCCGGACGGCCTGACGTGCGGCTTGCTGACGTCCTCCACTCCCTTGAATCCGTAGGGATCGCGCCCGGCGACCATGATGATGTCCCGGAAATCGAGCCTGCCCATGCCCACCGGCTTGTCCTTGGGCTGGTGCCAGGGCAAGAACGACTCGGCGCTCATGTAGTGGTTAGAGAATGACCGCCGGTATGCGCCTTGAGACCGGTTAGGCAGCGAGCGGTGCATCAGATACCCGTTGAAAAGCAGGACCGAACCCGCCCGCATCGCGACCGGCACCGCGTCGTCGTCGGAGTACGGATGCCGGTAGACCTCGCCCGCGCAGTCGAACCGCATGTCGTTGTGCGCGCGCTGCGGCCATAGGACTCCGTGCTTGTGCGACCCCGGAATAACCCACAGACAGCCGTTCTCGACGGTCGCGTCGTCGATGGCGATCCAGACTCCGGTCAGCGACCGGTCGCGCGTGGGGATGAAGAACTCGTCCTGATGCCACGCCTGGCCCGGCTTGCCCGACGCCTTGATGAACAGCATCGACTGCATGCACTTGACGTTCGGTCCGATCGCCTGCTTCAGGCCCTCCACGATCACGGGATGGAGCAGTACGTCGTATACGACCTGGGACAGCTTGTGGGGGAAGTGAATACACAGGTACCGTCGGAGCACGTCGGCGTCCGTCTCGTCCGGCGATGCGCGCTCCAGACCCTGGATCTCGCCGCGCTCGCCCCGGCAGATTCGTACAGTCTCGTCCCGCAGGACCTGTACTTCGTCGGGAGTTAGCGCGTCTTCGAGCAGCAGAAAGCCCTGCTCGCGGTACAGCTCACCGGACCTGTCTGATATCCCAGGTCGGACCGAAGGCCCGGCGAGGGACGTGGTCACGATCTAAGCCCCTCGCATTTGGGTGGCGGCGTCCTGCACGGCGCGCACGATCTTGTCGTAGCCGGTGCAGCGGCACAGGTTGCCCGCCAGCCATAGCCGTATGTCGTGCTCGGTCGGGTCGGGGTTCTGCTCCAATAACGCCAGACTGGATACGATGAACCCGGGTGTGCACACGCCGCACTGCAAGGCCGCATTCTCCAGGAATGCCGTCTGCAGCGGGTGCAAACCCTCCGGCTGCGCAACCCCCTCTATCGTCGTTACCTCCGCTCCCTGCGCCTCCACCGCCAACACGCAGCAGGAGTTGACCAACACCCCGTCCACAATGACGTTGCACGCCCCGCAGTTGCCGTTGTTGCAGCCTTCCTTGGCCCCCGTCAACAGCAATCTGTCTCTCAGCACGTCCAGCAGACTGTCGCGCGGCTCGCACTGAAACGCCGTCTCGTCGCCGTTGATCGTCGCCGTCACCAGCGTCGTGGTCGAGATCATCTCAGTGGCCATTTACCCGGCCTCCCTTCGCTCGCGCGACCGCGCCTCGCAGCGCCCGCACCGTCAGTACGCTTGACATGTGTTTTCTGTACTCAATTGTCCCCCGCATGTCGTCTATGGGTGTGGCCGCCTTACGGCTGGCCGCACCCGCCAGCGCGTAGCTGGCCTCATCGGCTTCCTTGCCCACCAATGCCTCGCCAGCTTCTTCCACCAGCAACGGCACAGGCGCCACCGCGCCCACCGATACCCGCGCCGACTCGATAACGCCGCCGCCGTCCAGCCGCACGTGCGCGCCGGCTCCCACAACAGCGATGTCCATCTCGTTGCGCGGTATGAATCGCAGGTAGTGCGCGCCGCTGCCCTCGGCCTGCGCCGGAAACGTCAACGACACCAAAAGCTCGCCCGCCCCCAGCACGTTGCGCCCAGGCCCCGTGCAGAAGTCCTCGGCCGCCACGCTCCGCCGACCATCAGGTCCGGCTATGTTGCATGTCGCCGAGTACACGATCAACGGCGGGATGCTGTCGCCCGCAGGCCCCGAGTTGCACAGGTTGCCGCCCACCGACGCACGGCCCTGTATCGCAGTGCCGCCTATCATCGATACCGCGTCGATCAGCCCGGGATACGCCTCGACCACCCGCTCGTCTCCGTATATGCGGTAACACGGCGTCGCCGCCCCCAAAGTCATCGACCCGTCAGCCGCAAAGCTGATCTCCATCAGCTCCGGTATGCGCTTGGCGTCGACGACCACGTCGACGTCCCGCAGCCACTCTCTTATCTGCACTATCAGGTCGGTCCCGCCAGCCAGCATGCGCGCCCGCTCGCCGTGCTCGGCCAGGATCGCCGCGGCCGCCTCGACCGATCCCGGCGCCGCGTATTTGATCTGTCGCACGCATGCCTCCGTTCTCAGTAAACCAAAACTATGCTCTCTGTCTCACTCGGCTAATAGTGTGACCGATTTATCCCAATATGCGCCAGTTGTTTGAAGGCGG
>JAPOVO010000388.1 GCA_026708165.1 Chloroflexota bacterium
CGCACTGAAAGTTATGCCTGTCATCCGGATTCATCTCCATGCTGGCGGCGGCGATCTCCCATTCGGCGTCGTTGAGACACACGGCTGTCAGGATGCCGATAGACAGGCCGATCATCACACCCGCCGCCTCGTCCCCATCCACGGCTTCGATCATCAATCCGGACAGGTCGACTGCGTCAACCAGCGTGAGGATGCAACTGGAGGACTCGACGCTCAGCGGACCGGTCGCTTCCAGGACCGGGGCGAAGAAAAGGCGCACCAGGTTCTTATTCTCCAGACAGCCGAAGAACCCGGCCTGCTCTTCCGGTGTCGCCGTGTCCGGCGCGGTGAAGATCTGCATCAGCCGCCCGATGTCCGCCACTCCGGCGAGACAGGTCAGCTCGTCCTCCGAGAAGTCAGTCGCGATCGCCATCGGGTCAGTCAGGAGCAGGGGCTTGATTTGCCCCATTTCGGTGGATTCCGCGGGGGCCTCCGGGGTGGCCGTCGGCTCTGGCTCCGGGGTAGCCGTTGGTTCTGGCTCAGGGGTGGCCGTCGCTTCCGGGGCCTCGGTCGCTGTGGCTTCCGGCTCGGGCGTTGCCGTAGGCTCGGGCGTGGCGGTCGGTTCCGGCGTGGCCGTAGGCTCGGGCATAGCCGTCGGTTCGGGTGTGGCCGTGGGTTCCGGCGTGGCTGTTGGCTCGGGCGTGGCGGTTGCCGTCGGTGCCGCAGGTGGACTCGTCGGGGCCTCGGCGACCTCGTCGCCGTTACACGCCAGCAGCGCCACCAGTGCGATCAACGCCGCGGCGCCCATCAGTTTCGATCTCATTCGTCCTCTTCCCCGTTGGTATAGCTGCTCTTCCGCACGCAGCGTCCGTTGCCGATGGTTTGGCGTGCTGACCGCACGCACAATAGTAGTCTGAAATGAGAGGCTCTCTCCAAGCCGGATCGGATCGAGCGACGGCCGTCGCCGTGAGAGTCTGTCCCGCCCTCTCTCGCAAAGACGACCTCAGATAAAGCCAATCGTTTCTTCCACATCTTCCGCTTTCATCAGCAGGGCGGGCAGGATGGCGACCAGCGACAGGAATCCCGAGATCATGAACAGGTTCTGGAACACGGTGACGCCGGCTCCTATCAACGTGGCTTCGGTATCCTCGAAGCTCGATCCGAGGTCCACGTCGGCGGTCAGGCTGTAGAAGCGCTCGATTCCCCAGGCGGACAAGGCCGCCAGCCCCAACGCCATCCCCACCATTCGCGATGCCGTGACCAGAGAGGCTGCGGCTCCCCAGTAATGACTGGGCGCCGCGCTCAGGGCGCTGACGTTTATCGGAGGGATGACCAGCCCGAATCCCAACCCCGCCGCCACCAGCGGCGCGGTCAGCCTCAGCTCCCCGACATCCCTCTCCCAGCCGCTCATGAACAACAAGCCGGTTCCCATCAACGCAAGGCCGGTAATACACACCTCCCTCACCCCCGTCCACCGAAGCAGGTAGCCTCCCACGACCGCCCCCACCGGAATGGCGGCCGTGAGGCGCACAAGCTGGAGGGCGCTCTCCCATGCCTTCTTCTCCATCACGGTCGCGGCCATCAGGGGCACGCATACCAAGGCCATGATCAAGGCGACCCCCACCAGGAACTGGGCGACGTTGGACGACAGGAACGCCCTGGACGTGTACAGGAAAGACGCCAACAGCGGCTGGACCGCGCGTCGTTCCACCAGGACCAACACGGCGACCAGAACGACTCCCGCGACCACCATGAAATACGGGTAGATGGACTCTCCCGAGAAGATGCCTCGTTGGGACAGCCCGAGGGTCAAGACGGTCAACGCCCCTCCCAGCACCAGCGCCCCGACGTAGTCCATCTTGGCCGCGGGATTGGCGCGGTTCGGCAAGATGGCCAGCAGCGCTATCAGAATGAAGCTCTGGGGTACGTCCAGCCAGAAAATCCACCGCCAGCCAACCAACTCGATGATGGCCCCTCCATAGAGAGGGCCCAGGACCGACCCGGCTTCGGCCGACGCGGCCACGAGTCCCAGCGCGATACCCCTTTTCTCCGGCGATACGACTCCCACCGCCATGGCCAGGCCGATGGGGACTGTCGCGCCGCCCCCGATGGCCTGGAGCACCCTGGCGGACACTACCCAGTCGAAGTTCGGCGCCAGCGCCACCAGCGCCGACCCGATCGCGAACAGCAGGAGCGCCGCGTGGAACATCCTGACGCGGCCGTAGACGTCGGAAAGCCGCCCGGCCAGCGGCATTGCGACGGTGTAGGCGACCAGGTACGCGGTCACGATCCAGGACGCCCTGTCCAGGTCCGTAAGAGGAATCTCCAGGTCGACCATCACGCTGGGCAGCGCGGCCACCACGACGGTCTGGTCCAGGGCGGTCGAAAACACCCCCAGGCAAATGATGCCCAGAATGACCGACTGGGAAGAACCCAGCGCGGCCAGGCGACTCCGAACGCCGTTCACGGACTGGATGCTACGACCCTATATCTGGGAGCTCGATTTCAACCGGAATGTCGACGGCTTCGATGATCACGAGACGGACGGTTTCCGGGGCGTCGTCATCGTAAAGTTGGCCGTCTATCTTTATCTGCCGCAACGTGTGCCCGGCTTCGTCGATCCACAGGGTCAAGCTGACCGTATGACCCGAGTCCACGGAGGTGATCAGGTCCGACAGCTCCTCTGAAGTAATGCTTGTCTCGACCCGATAGGCCTGGATGTCCAGCATGGCCTCCGGTCCCGTGATTGTCCCGTCCTCGATCCTGGTGAGCAGATTCTGCAAAGTGGTCCCTAACCCCGCGAAATTGAAGGGCACCTGGTCGAGCGGCAATGAGGCCCACGGCGCGTCCTTGGAGAGCTTCATGAAGGCCTGGTCTCCGACCGCCATCATTTCGATCTGCACAAATCCAAAACCCGGCGCCACCACGTCCACGATCATCCTGAAGCTGTCGGGAGCCTTTACCTACGCTTCCAGGCTCTTGAACGTCGTTCCAAAGAACTTCGCTCCCGATTCGTTCTCGTCGGCCATGCTGAACTTGGCCGTCGACATCGCGCCCATCTTCTCTCCGGCGTTCGAAAGCAATTCGCCCAGCGTGGGTGTCGGTACCGGAGTGGGCGTGGCCTCCTCCCCGTTGCACGCGGCGGCCAGGAACAGGAACGCTGTCAGCAAGACGGTGATCGACAACCCGCGGCGAAGCATCCTCGGCAAGTTCATCTGCTCATCTCCTTGATTCGGCGTTCGGCGGCGGGCGCCAATCTCCTGGGGAGCACGGCATTCTTGCGTGTCGGTCGAGACACGCCGCCTCCGTCGAGGGCGAGTCCCCCAGAAGCGGGCGGTCGTTCCAACCACAGGCGCATTAGGTGAACTTCTCCCCTGACCATTGGCTGAATCTTAGCGAAGGCGCATGTATTCGCTGAAAGTCAAGCCTGTTATGGATTTACTCTATTTGTGTACTTTCGTCCAAATCCGCCGTCATCGGGCCGAAACAGGTGCGAGTGGTGACAACGAGGCTCGGCTGTGATTCCGGTTACCGGCGATGAATACTTACAGGCGCGCCGTCGTGATGCGAGGGTCCAGAGCGTAGGCCCTATAGCTCGCCGCTTAACAGCAAAGCTGAGGTCCAGACCAGGAACTTCTGAGGGCCACGGACGATTGCGCTGAGGCTTTCACTAGCCTGCTGCCCCATGACAGTGGCGAGGTAACGGTCGCTGGCGTTAGCAGGAGAATGGTCTGCTCGTCTCGCCTACGCATTCCACGAGACCAACATCCCGGTCGGACTAGCTTTCGGGAGGCAGGTCAAGCGCTTCCGACAACGACTTCCTCTCCTCGTTCAACCGCTCTCTTCCTCCCCATCCAGCAGCCCGTTGCGCACGGCCCAGACCACGGCCTCCTGCTTTG
>JAPOVO010000417.1 GCA_026708165.1 Chloroflexota bacterium
CTCTGGGCCGCCCGCAAGGGCGCGTTCGGCGCAATCGGCGTCCTCGCCCCCAACTACTACGTGCAGGACGGCGTTATCCCCCGCACACGGCTGCCCGATGTATTGAGGTCGGTCAACGAAATCGGGCGGGAATACGGCTTCGAGGTGGCTAACGTCTTCCACGCCGGCGACGGCAACATCCATCCTCTCATCCTCTTCGACGAGCGCGAGGAAGGCGCGCTGGAGAGAGTCATGAGCGCGGGCAAGAAGATCCTCCAGGCCTGCCTCGACGTGGGCGGCACTCTGACCGGCGAGCACGGCATCGGCATGGAGAAGATCCACCAGATGCCCGAGTTGTTCAGCGAACCGGACCTTGACGCCATGCTCAAGATCCGCGACGTTTTCTCGATGGACAGGCGGTTCAACCCGGGCAAGATATTCCCGGGACCAGAGTCCGCCGACCACGCCCACGCCTTCGGCACCGCCGCCGTCGACGTGGGAGCCAAGTAGAGGACGTCAAACCAGCCGCCGTTCCGTTAACAGCAAGTATGGCCGGGCTATCGCACAATTGCCGGACTAACGCGCGGCTCAGTCGGCTTCTAGCTCCCCCCGCTCCCTGGTCCGGACGGTACCGACAGGTTAAGTGGGACTGTGGTCAAGAACCACAGGTGAAGGTTTGGACAAGTCGAACTCGAAGCGCATCTCGCCGAACACGTCACGGCCGAGCAGCGACATGGGTTCGCTCCCCTGACGTTCGCTGTATTGTTCGGCAAGATCCTGAGCTTCGGAATACAACGGAACGAGGACTGCTCGGTCGATAGAGGCAAAGCCACTCTGAGCATCAGTGTCCCGAAACCAAAGCTGCATCGGCACTTCCCAATAGGTTTGCGATCCTCCGACACTGCCGACCTTAACCGGCGCTCGCCGTCTGCATACGGTCTCCCAATTGGAGATACCGATGAGTTGTCGTGCTTTGCGGAGCGACAGGACGGTACGGTCCGCTCCCGTGTCCACCATGAATGACACGGTGACGTGCCTCAACGTATCGACTTCCGGGTCTTCGGCAAATACGAGAGAGGTTACGTACGGAGCGGGAGCGACGCCAGGACTTGGAGGTTTGGCGATGCCATTGATGGACACCGGCCTAGTTGTGCGGCGACAGTACGTCGATGGTCACCGACGCTGGCGAAACCCCCTTGGCCTCGAGATCCTTTAACAAGTCTGTCAATCGAGATGATTCGCCAATGACGGTTTTATAGCTGACCGCGATGAACTTGATGCCGTGCTTCTTGACGAGTGCAGGCATGTTGTCGACGATCCACTGAGAGTCCTGCTCCTCGCGCCGCATTTCCTCGAGCATGATTCGAGGGTCGATTGGCGGCTTCGCGACTCGAACTATCGCCATTTCCTACTCCTTGGCTTCACCTAGCCTAGCATCACCCGTTAGCTATACAGCTGTGTCTCGGCTGGCTTCACTTCCCTAAACGTTCAAGCCACACGTCGCGCGGACACATGGTGCCGTCGAGCGCATCGAGACACCAGCACAGTTTCAAGGCGCGGCTCAGCCGGCCTCCAGTTCCCCCCGCTCCAGGAGCCGAACGGCGTTTTCGTATTCGTCCCGGGTGTTGAAGCCCAGATGCGCGTTCGGACTGTCCACGGGCACGGTCAGGACGCGCGCCGGGTCCTTCCTGATGACGGCTTTTAGTCCCTCGGACGACTCGGAAATCGACACGACTTCCGGTAACAGTTCCCGCCTGATCAGCACCGGATGTCCCCGTCTGCCGCCGAACGCCGCGACGGCAATCGGAAAGTCCGGGACGGCCTCCGCGCCGCCGAGGAAGTCTTCGACAAGACTCCTCGAAAGCGGTTGATCGACGTTGCAGAACATCACCGCTTCGCTCTCGCGGAGGGCCAGCGTCCCGATTGCCACCGAGCCGCTTCGCCCCTCGGCGTGGCGGGCGTTCCACACAGTCCTGACGCGGCGGTCGTCGGGGACCAGCGGCGCAAGCTCGTCTACGCCTTCCCCAAGCACCACCGCGACCTCGTCCACGCCTGAGCCGAGCAGCACGTCCACCTGGTGCCGCAGCAGAAACTTGCCCCCCCATTGCAGGAGGCCCTTCGGCTGCCCCATCCTCCGGGACTGGCCCGCCGTCAGCAGCACGGCCCCCACGCGGGACGGGTCCGCAGGCGAACGGCTCACTCGAATATCCCCTTGAACTCCAACTCGACATTCCCCTCGCCGATCACCAGCCTGGCGATGCCGGTGTCCACGGGAAGTCTGGCAACGCTGCCGTCCACCGAAATGTCGGTGACGAACGCCAGGATGCGCCCCACGAAGTCGGGCGCGTGTCCGATCTGGATGTGCTCTATGTCGACGTTCAATACGTCGTCGGCAAACGTAACGCTTGTCTCAATCTCGACCGTGGTAACCCCGAGCTCCAACGGCCGCTCCCCAACCGAGGCCGAAACGTCCGCCTGCCGCGCCGCCGCCTCCAGGTCGACCACCATGAACGCATTGACCGAGTCAGGTGTCAGGTCCACCGCCACCGACCGCAAGAAGGTGTTCTCCTCAAGTCCCACGATCAGCTCCGACAGCATGTCGGCAACGTCCTGCTCGCTCAGCTCGAACGCGCCTGTCGCCGGCTCGATGCCGTACTGGAAGAAATCGCGCAGCTCGTCGCCGATCTCGCTCAGGCGGTCGCGGCGCTCGTCGGTCGCGTCGCGCGGAAGCGCATAGCCTTCATCCGGCTCCGGCGGCGATTTGAACAGCAAATCGCTGAACACCGGAACTACCACTATCCCGCTGGAAGCGACGATCGCCGCCAAGCCCCCCACCAGCAGCGCCCCGGCGACAACCAAAGCCGCGATCACTCCCAGGCAGCCCGAACAACACCCCCTCACCTCAATGACTCCCAAAGGTACGGCGACCGGACCGGGTGGGCGGCGCGGTCGCCATCACGACAAGCCAAATAACGAAGCGATTCCCGCGATATAGGCGGTGCGGCCGCCGGCATACGCCGATAGCGGCACGCCCAGGATGGTGGTCCGATCAGCGGGGTTTTCGCTCGACCACTTGCGGTATACGTAGCTGTTTCGGCCGAGGTCGATCTCGACTACCGGTGCCTCCCCATCCCGCCTGTCCAAGGCATACACGGGATCGTAAACATGGATATGCGCGATGCCGTCGGGCCGAAGCCGGTAGGCATACGGCACGACGGTATGCCCCTGCCTCACGACGGCGCGGAGAAAGTCGCTCCTGGTCAGCTTGGGGACTCCAACATCTATGGCGATAGGCGAACGGCCCGCCTTAAGCGCCTGTTCACGGAACTTCCGAAAGACCTTGCGCGGCCCTCCGGCCAGCAGCGCGTAGGCCGAAGACAGCAAGGCCAAGTCGCTGAGCTGCCGTCCGTGCAAGAGTTGAATTATCTCCCGAGTCTCATCGTCGCCGGTCGTCCGATCGACCGCCCGTCCCGCGCCATCGGCAGACGCCAACCACGACGCCGCGCGCGCCATGCCCGTACACAGGCCGGTCTGGAACACCGACTTGTACAGCCCGTCGAACAACCGCGACCGCAGCAGGCCGGGTCCACCCTTAAACGTGCGGTCGAAGACCCGCTGCGGGGGTCTCGCCCGGCCAAAGAGATCGGCCCTGTTGTCGAACGCAAACCCGTCCTCCGCCGGATCGAACTCGATTCCGCCACAGGCCACTGCCGTAACGTCTCGACCCTCGGAGGCAACGGCCTGGCCTTCACGGGACCGAAGATTGACCGAATACCGGAACCTGCCCGGCGCGGCGGCATGCAACGCGACGCACCAACCCAAGCTATTGGTGCCATCGTCCAATGCTCGGATCAGTTCTCCCTCCAACAGCCTCAGACCTGATCCAAGCTT
>JAPOVO010000418.1:0-1126 GCA_026708165.1 Chloroflexota bacterium
GTGACGGCGATATATGAGGAGGCCTGTAGCAGCCCGATTCCCATCAGCGATATCAGAATGGCGGCGGACCGATGGCGAGCAAGGGTGGGTGACAATCGCTCCGGGCGGCGGCAACTCGATAGAACGATAGGCAGCCAGGCCAGATATGCCGTAAGCGCCAACAGGAGCAGCGCAAGGATCTTGGTTCCGCCGCTGGTAACGATGAGGTGCCGCATCGGATTCTCAAAATGCGTGGCTATCGCGAATCCGATTGGAGCGGTCAGGACGATCAGGCCCAGGCGCCGAAGCCAAGCGTGGGCGTGGCGGGTTGGCGGTATGCCGACCACTCCCAGGACGATAGCCAGCCAGACCGGAACAACTCCGAACCAAATCCAACCTCCGGACGGCTCCCCAAGCGTCGCTTTCACGACCAAGTCCCAAATGCCAGTTGCGGCAACGAGCGCGAGCAGCGATTCACTGACTCGACGATTGCAGCGTGCGCCAATCGAAATGACGAGGTGTTTCTTCTGTCTTAGCTCCCACAGCGCAAGGCCCGCGGCCGGCAATATCAACAACGATGCGCCTGCGAGAATGCGGAGACTGAAGCTGTCGGCGAGCGCGGCATTCAGGTCGTCGAGCAGGTACACGAGCAGCCAGACGGCCGCCAGCGGCGCCGCGGGGAATGAAGCAACCACCGGATCGAAGGTGCGATCCCTGCCCCGCCCCTCCCGAAACAGCCAGGTCATCAACGCTACAGACGCCGCGGCTCCCAGAACGAAAACCGCGACGTGCGCCAGGGTGGCCTGCAACGGGTTGGCCCTCCCTACAAACAGGTTCGCCGCAACCAGTCCGGTATTTACGGATAGAACCGTCGTGGCTACCGGAAACAGCGCCCGTCGCAACTTCAATGGGGAGTTTCTAGCGGGGATTCAATGGGGACAGGTCAAATGCTGACCCGGGACGGTGCCGCAAGCGCGCAAGTTTGCGACCGACAGTCGATCTACTTCCCTGACGCGGGATAGGTCAGCCGCCCCGTCCGTTCCGTTTCTGCACGCAGCAGATACCCCTTGATACTCGTAACGAATAACGTCTGCAAGTTGGGACCGCCGAACGTGCAGTTCGTCGGCGAGTCTGCGGGAACGGGATG
>JAPOVO010000418.1:1136-3862 GCA_026708165.1 Chloroflexota bacterium
CGGGATGCGTCTCGATAATGCCGCCGTCGGATTCGAAAACGTAGATCATGGAGCCCGGACCCGACGAGTGCGAGCCGGCCGTGGCAACGATGTTTCCTTCGACGTCCAGGCACATTCCGTCGATCCCCCGATGCGGGGCGAAATTGTGCAGAATTGCATCCATTCCCAGCGATCCGTCTTCTCGGATCGGATACGCCCTCAACTCGCGCTTTTCGCCGGGCTGAAATCCGCATTGCGAGACGTAGAGCACGTCTTCGTCCGCGGATAGAAGAACTCCGTTCGGCCGCGTGGTGTTGAATACCACGCGCTCGAGCGCCCAGACTCCGGCGGCTCCGGGATCGAGGCGGTAGACGGACATGTGTCGGATTTGCATGCCCGACTGGTCGCCGTAGCGGGGGTCGGTGAACCACACCCGACCGTTCGAATCTATGGCCAGATCGTTGGGGCTGTTGAATCTGGCGCCGTTGTGGGAGTCTGCCAGCACCGTGACCGAACCGTTCTTTTCATAGCGAACGATGCGGCCGGTATCCTGCTCACACGCGTGCAGACGCCCGTGCCGGTCGAACATGAGACCGTTCGCGCGGTTAGTCTGGTCGCGGTAGACCGAGCATTCGCCCGATGCGGGATCGAACCGCATTATCCGGTTTGCGTCGATGTCGGTGAACAGTAGCCCGTCGCCATCCCACGCGGGGCCTTCCGTCAAGGTAAACGGTCCTGCGATTGTTTCGAAGTTCCAGCTCATCCGCGCTACCTTTGAATGTCATCTGCCGGGCTATGCCCAACGACGCCCGGTCGAATCCGGCGAGGGCAACAGTAAACGTGAGGATTGTATCCCTCTCGATGCGTACTCCTCGGCTCCGCGTGGACTTCCGCGTGGCTTGGCGCGTCGCCATGCGATGCCGCTAGTATCTTGCGGCCCTGAGATAGCATCTCCCTGAACATGTCTATACCAACCTTCAAAGAACGGCTCAAGACCGCGCTGGATTCCGCCGACCTCGAAGTCGCGCTGGATCGAGCCGTGCCGGGGCTGGCGAACCGCCGCAACGAGCGTTTCGAAAACGAGGACTTTCGGAAGCGTCAGGAAGCGGTGGCGGAGATTCGCGCTCGGGCGCTGGACCGGCTGCCGGAGCTGATTGATCAGTTCACCGCTGAAGCGGAAGCCGTCGGGTGCAAGGTGTATCTGGCCGCGGACGCGGCAGAGGCCCGCGATACGGCCGGCGAAATCTGCCGGGCCAGCGGCGCGAAGATGATCGTCAAAGGCAAGTCCAACGTCACCGAGGAGATTGGACTCAACGAGCATCTCGAAGACCTCGGCATACAGGTAATCGAGACCGACTTGGGCGAGTGGATAGTCCAGATCGCGGACGACCGTCCTTCTCACACGCTGGCTCCGGCTCTGCATATGACCCGCGAGAGGATGACCAGACTTATCTCGGACGCCGCCGGGCGAGAAATTCCCGACGAGCGTGAGGCGCTAGTCAGAGCGGCCCGCGACACACTACGCCGCGCGTTCTTCGACGCGGACGTGGGCATCTCGGGAGGCAATTTCGCCATAGCCGAAACCGGGACCCTGGTACTGGTCACGAATGAGGGCAACGGCAGGCTGCTCTCTACTCTCCCTCCGGTCTACATCGCGATAGTCGGGGTCGAGAAGATCGTACCCAGTTTGCAAGACGTAACCGACATATTGCCCGCGCTTACGGGAAGCGCGACCGGCCAGAAAATTAGCACTTACGTCTCGTTGACGACCGGTCCGAGCCGAAGCGCCGATATCGAAGGCGTCCCAACTTTGGGCGCGCACGGCCCTCGCGAGGTGCACGTGATCCTGGTCGACAACGGACGGCTGACGATGCGCGAGGACAGGGATTTTCGTTCCGCGCTGAACTGCGTCAAGTGCGGAGCCTGCTCCAACGTATGCCCGCCCTTCCGAATCGTCGGCGGACACGCCTTCGGATACGTCTACAGCGGGCCGATTGGTCTGGTCGTCACCGGCCATCACCACGGTTTCGCGAACATCGCCGACCCCCAATCGCTATGCGTGGGTTGCAGCGCATGCGAGACAGTCTGTCCGGTTGGCATTCCGCTGCCGCGACTGATTGGAGAAGTGCGCAATCGCGTGACGCAAGATAAGAAGGGCGGCGGAATCAAGCGGTCTATCGTTCGCGGTATAGCCAATCCCCGGAGTTTCAGCGCCGGACTGCGCGCCGCCGCCAAGGCCCAGCTGCCGCTGACCTGGGGAGGCAAATTCACGCGGCTGCCCGTTCCGGGAATCAAGACCGGATGGCGGAGACTGCCCGCCGTAAACGGAAACCCGCTGCGAGACCGGCGCACACAGGTCGAGTCGATCCGTCCACGCACGGTCCCGGGATCGGCCGCCGAAGGCGTCAGCGTGGCCCTCTTCCCCGGATGCATGACCGACTGGCTCTACCCGGATATGGGACTGGCCGCTATCGAGGTTATCCGTGCCTGCGGGGCAAACGTGACATATCCCGACGCACCATCGTGCTGCGGCTTGCCGGCGATGAACGCGGGTGAACCGGAGTCAGCCCGCAGGATGGCCAGACAGACGATCGAGGCGCTCGAAGCGGTTGACGCCGACTTCATTCTCAGCCCGTCGACAAGCTGCGCGGTGATGTTAAAGGACGATTACCCTCATCTGTTGCGTGACGAGCCGGACTGGCTGGAGCGCGCTCAGAGACAGTCGGATCGCGTCGTCGACTTTACCG
>JAPOVO010000502.1 GCA_026708165.1 Chloroflexota bacterium
CAATCACCGATCAGGGCCGCATGGTCATCTAAGGGCGCAGCGGTGCGACGCTGAACATTCGGGGTGTTCGGATCGGAACGGCCGAGATTTACCGCCCGCTCGAGTCGCTGTCGTGGATCGTCAACAGCCTGGCGATAGAGCAGGGCGTTAACCGGGATGCTGAGATAGTCTTGTTCGTGGTCCTGAAGGATGGCGTCGAGCTTACATCCGATTTAGAGTCCGAGATTCGCGCCGTCATTCGGCGGCAGGCTTCGCCTCGTCACGTACCGGCGTACGTTAATGCGGTTCCCGATATACCCGTGACCCGCAACGGGAAGAAAGCGGAGCTTGCGGTAAAGAGGATGGTTGAAGGGGACCAGATTCCGAATCTCAGCGCGCTGGCCAATCCTGAGTGCCTGGAGGCGTTTCGGAAATTTGCCAGCGCATCCGCTTGACTAATAGCTGGAGATTCGGAGTCCAGCTCTGTCCCATGGAGGGATGGGGGATGGATTCCCGCTTTCGCGGCAATGACGGTTGGGTGCGGCTTATCCTTATTTGGGTGCGTGCGTCTTCGCAATTGGATATGAGGTCTGGTCGAGAGGGGACTGGGATAGCAGCTATGCGAGTGATCTACTGCTGGGAGGCGGGGAGGCTTGACGTTCGGGACTATCGCACGAACCCTTATGGCGCGCTGCTGAAGGCGGGGCTTGAATCGCGGGGGCATCGGGTGACCGGCGCGCCGTACTATCAGCTCCGATTCCGGGACCTGTTTGGGAACGCCGGGGCCGACGTGCTGCACATGAATCATCTCTATCACTACTACAAGCATCCCTGGCGGTTGGTTTCGCTGCTTCGAATGGCACTTCTGGTGCTTTGGGTCTTGCTGGCTCGAATACTCGGAATGCGCATTGTCTGGACGCTGCACAACCTGTATCCCCACGAAACGAGGTCACGGGCGATAGACAAGCTGGCGCGACTGCTGCTTTGCCGGATGGCCGGATCGGCAATCGTTCACTGCGAGAAGGCGCGCGCCGAACTGGAGCGCGAATTCGGTCGGACTCATAACGTTCACGTCGTGCCTCACGGGAATTACATCGACGCCTACCCTCCGGCCATTTCCAAGAAGGACGCCAGGCTGGCGCTCGGTCTGCCGCTAGATACGTTCGTGATTCTGTATTTCGGCAACGTTCGCGCCTATAAGGGGATCGAGACTCTGATCACCGCGTTTGGCGACGCCGACCTGCCGGGCGCTCACCTGGTGATTGCAGGCAAGAGCTGGCCGGACTCCGCCGGGGCAGAAATAGAGGTCGCGCGGGAGGCGGGGGCCGAGGGGCGGATTACGACGATATTGAAGCTGCCCGGCGGGACGTTCGACGGTGACGAAATATGCGAACTGATGAGCGCCGCCGATTTGGTCGTGCTGCCTTTTCGGCAAGTGCTTTCTTCGGGGTCGGTGATGCTGGCGCTTTCGTATTCGAACCCGGTGGTTTGCCCGCGGCTGGGCTGCCTTACGGAGCTTGTGGAGGATTGCGAAGGAGCGGTCCTCTATGACGCCGGCTCGCACGAGGGACTGGTGGAGGCGCTGCGAAAGGGCCGCAGCCTCGATCCGAGGGTTGCTTCCCGGGCGGCGCTCGACCTCGCGCTGGAGGCTAACTGGTCGTCGGTCGCGGAGAAGATGGAGCGGGCGTACGAGGCGGCTTGAGGGGACAGGGGCTCTCGGACAGGGAGTGGCATACAGAGCGGGGATGTGTTTTGTAACCCGGCCAGTGGCAGATTGAATGGCTAACATAAACCATGTTTGCGACGCTCCATCGGCCTGATTCGCCCATCAAATCCACGAGGTCCTGATACCCCTATGTTCGGGACGAGGCGGCGGAAGGTGGTTTTTCTGAGGCACGTGCTGCGCGGGAGGCCGCCGCTAGGTTTCGTGGACGTTGGCTCGGGCGGTCCGCTCAAGTATCCGTGGACGCTTCTCAGCAGCGATCAGATCAAGAAGTTCGACTTCGACGCCAATCCGGACACCGAGGACGGGGGCGACGCGTGCATCTCGAATCGCGAGGGCGAGGGCGTGTTGCACATAGCGCGCGACCCGCGGTCGTCATCGCTGCATCCTCCGTCGGAGGAGTTCATGCAGTGGTTCGGAGACGACTCGATGCGGGTGGTTCGCGAGGTCCCGGTGCGGCTGGAGACCCTCGACGGTCTGTTCGAGGGACGCGCCGACGAAATCGACCTGATCGACATAAATGCCGAGGGACACGATCTGATGGTCCTCCAAGGGGCGCACGGCATTCTCACTGAAGGCCTCGTAAAGCTGTTAAAGGTGGAGTTCGAGCTGACCGAGGCCTGGGAGGAGCAGGGCTACTTCAGCGAGATCGACGAGTTCATGCGCGGCCAGGGCTACGTGCTGGCGGACTTGCAAGTCGACTTCAAGCTGCCTGCGAGCGTCAAGAAGCTAGCTATCCGGGGAGAACCTATCTGGGGCAAGTCGTTCTACGTGCCCGGAGCGGCGCGCTGGGAGGCCCGCCGCGAGTCGGTGGAGCGCGCCGCGTTTGTTTCCGACGCGCTTGGCGGCATCGCGGCCAGCGTGCTGTTCGACATGCCTGGGCGGGCGGTTTTTCTGGCCGAGATGCTGGAGCACCACGAACGCCCGGTAATCATGGAATCGTCGGGATACGGGCTGGACTGGGTCTATCGCAGCGCGGCGCTGGAGTCGGTCGGACGATCGTTAGGCCGCCTGGCGCGGGACGTGGTGCGCTGGATCGCGAACTGATCGACGCCCATCAATGTGTGGTGCGTGGCCCCCTCATCTCAACCCTCTCCAACGAAGGGGAGAGGGGTCGGAGAGGGGACAGGATGAATAGGACCCTCTGGCTTAGGTGGCGCCGGTTCAGGTCTATCATAGGAGTGTCCCCGCGAGGAGGCTGGAGGCGAGAGTTATGGGGCTTCAAGAGAGACCGCCGGTTGGAATCTGGCTGCAGGGAGACCCGGAAGAAGTCAAGGACTACCTTGAGCTGGGCATCCACGGCATCGTGACCAATACGATCATCCTCGACGACCTGGTCGACAAGTACGGTCCCATGCTTGGACTGATCGAGCGCTACCTGGAGCTGCAAGACGACGGGCCGGTGGTGGTCGAAATCGACGGGGACACTGCAGAGGACATATTCCGGGTGTCGAGAGTGTTCGGCCGCCTGTCGCCGCGGATTGTGATGAAGATCCCGTGCACGACCAAGGGGCTGCGGGCGGTGGCGCGGTTGAAAGCAGTGGGACAGGATTCGATGGTGACGACGACTTTCTCGGCCAGTCAAGCGGTGGCGGCGTCATGCGCGGGAGCCGAATACATCGCGCCGTTCGTCGGTCCGACAATCGATTCCGGAGCCGACGCGTTCAAGATCGTCGCCGACATCGCGCGCGTCATTTCCGAGCGGCCCAACGGCCCGTACCTGCTGGGCGGGATAATACGCAATGCGATCTCCGCGGACGTTGCGATTCGCGCGGGTTGTGACGGGATAGTCATCTTCCCGCACACGTATGAGGAGATGCTGCTGCATCCCGGCACCGCCGAATGGAATGCCACGTTCAGGAACAAATGGGACAGCATGGAGGCGAAGGGCGCGCTGGTGGGCGTGCTGGACACGGCGGGCGCCGACGGCCACGCCGAAACTGTGGTCGTCTAAAACGCTCTGACTGCGCGGTGTTCGTGAGTGTGTTTTGGGAGTTGTCGTAGTCTGCTGTCGGGCTCGTCGAGCGGATACCGGAACCTCTCATTGACAGTCGCAGTGTTGACGCAGCCATCTCCGGCTTCGTCGAGAACCCGCGTGGTGTGAATTGAAAGGCGTGTAAGGTGACCGAGATCACAGACAGG
>JAPOVO010000010.1:0-346 GCA_026708165.1 Chloroflexota bacterium
GAAGCGCGCCTTTCAGGACCTAAAGCCATTGAGGTGGACGCCCGCGGAAATGTCCTCCTCGTCGACTCCGGGAACTTCCGCATTAGGCGGATCGACAGGTGCGGGATCATCGAAACGGTTGCGGGCAGCGGTAGACCGGGCTCGGAAGGCGACGGCGGACCGGCGTTGATCGCTTCATTCCGGGACGTGTCGGGATTGGCGTTCGACGATCGCGGCAATCTCTATGCAGCCGATCCCGCGTCGAACCGGGTCCGCGTGATCTCGAACGATGGGTTCATTAGCACGTTCGCCGGAACCGGACGGCCGGAGTCGGGCGCGGACGGCGGTCCCGCCGTGAATACGCCTC
>JAPOVO010000010.1:364-3843 GCA_026708165.1 Chloroflexota bacterium
GCGCGTTACGGCGACGGCTCCATGCTGATAGCTGAGCAGCGTGCCGGGAAGATTAGGAAGGTATCTTCTTCGGGGGAAATCAGCACCCTCGCCGGTACCGGGTTGGCTGACGGCGAATTCGAGGGGCCTGTGGGCCAGGTCCGCGTGCAAGACCCCGTCTCGCTTGCGACTGACGCCGCGGGCAACATTTATCTGGCGCAACTCACTGCGGGACTTGTGTCGAGAATCGCTCCGGATGGCGCCGTGACAATTGTGGCGGGCAATCCGGCGGGCACTGGCGTTCCGGGCGATCCCGCGGTCGACGTGGCCTTGCCGGCGCCGCTGGTAATACAGCTCGACGGTCGCGGCAATCTGTACGTGCTTGAGTCGGCTGGCCTCCTCTGGCGGGCCGGGAACGGCTAGCCTAACCGCTGTCGCGCCTTGCGAGCGCGACTTGCCAAGCCGCCGCTACCAGCACCCAGTCTTGACCGGTATCGATGCCGTTGATAATGTTCCGAATGTTGTATGCGGTACCGTGAGTCCACGATTAGCCGGGTCATTATCAGCTGCCTGGACGGTAGGCGTTCGCAACAATCGCGAAGGTCCAGGCAATCAACTTGGGCGGCTTCGGATTGACTACTTCGGCTCAAGCTTCAGATAGACGACGAGCGATCCTTCAGACCATCGTCGAAGACTATGTGCGGAGCTGCATCCCCGTCGCCTCAGGCCGACTGGTCAGGCGATATGAGCTAGGGGTGAGCAGCGCCACCGTTCGCAAAGACATGGCGCATCTGGAAGAAGAAGGACTCGTCTTTCAGCCGCATCGTTCTGCCGGCCGGATTCCAACGGAAGCGGGATATCGGCTGTTTGTGGAGGAGCTACTCTCGTCCACCGAACTCAGACCGCCCGAGAGAGAGACTATTAGGTCCAGTTTTCGAGTTTCTCCTCTTGGACTTGAGGACTTGCTCCAGTTCGCGGCGTCCATTCTCGCTGATTTCGTCGGAAATGTGGCTTTCGTCGTTCGTCCGGCAGGCGGACCTATCACACTCAAACGCGTCACGATCGTTCCCCAGGAGAACAGTTCGGTACGCATGATCGCGGAGCTAACGGGCGCTCCGCCGCAAGACCGGCTCATCCGGGGACTTACCCACAGCGAACCGTCCAGCCTTCGGATCTACGGCAGGCAGATTACCGATGAGTTGACCGGCAAGAATGTTGCGGAAATCGAGAAATGGCCGGTCCCGCGTGCTAGATACAAGTACGAGATTCTGTTCGTGCTCGCCTCGACCATGCGTGAACTGGAGCGACGGCGATTCGGCTACGTTCAATACGTGGGCTTGGCCACCATGATCCAGCAGCCGGAATTCAATAAGGTTTCCCTGGTCCAGCGCGGAGTTCAAATGCTGGAAGATGGGGATCTGGTGGAGTACCTCGGTCCGCCGGCCACGGACGCAGACGGTGTACTCGTCCACATCGGCGATCGGAACAGTGAAATATTGCGAGACTACTCGGTGGTTCTCTCCAGTTACGATTCGCACAATCACGGTGGCTTTTTAGGAGTGCTCGGTCCAAACCGAATGCCGTACCGGCGGACTATCGGCGCGGTCCGGCAGGTATCTAAAACAGTGGCGGGAGTAGCCGCCACGGCTAGGGCCTGAGCGCGTCTCGCGGCCGACCCGTTCTCGAACTCTCTCAAACTCGCTCGACAAGGAGTAGCAGCGTAGTGGAAAAATCGGAATCGTCAGACGACCGAACCGCCGAATCTGCGCCTGGCTCGACGGAAGTGCAGTCCGACAGCGCGCAGGCTCAGCCAGAGTTGGCTCGAATTCAAGAGTTGGAGGATGACCGCACTCGGCTGCTCGGAAAGCTGGCACGAGCTCAAGCCGACTTGTCGAATCTGAAGCGCCGCACGGACCAGGAAACAGGCGAGGTTAGAAAGTTCGCCAATCAGATTTTCGCTGCCGACTTGCTTAGAGTCATCGATTCCCTTGACCGTGCGCTTGGCGCAGTTCCCCCGTCACTAACGGGTTTCACCTGGATCGACGGAATCCTGATAACAAGAGCGCAGATGAATGCGGTTCTCAAGTCTCAGGGCATCGAACCAATCAATGCGGTTGGCGAGAAGTTCGACCCGAGTTGCCACGAAGCCGTATCGAGCGGCGATTCGCCACCCGTTGGCCAGGATGCCGTGGTTCTCGAAGAGTATCAGCGTGGTTATATGATTCATGACCGGGTGCTCAGACCCACGCTGGTGCGCGCCGGAAGCGCCGAGACTCCAGAAGGCCCGGGTGTCCGCGCCGGGGGTGACGGCGGCGAATCCCCAGTAGAAGCAGATTAGCCGCGCGGCGCTGATTGACGCGTAGACGACCGTACTTACACATCGAGACTAAACGCTAAATGGCAACCAAGGCCGACTTTTACGACGTTTTGGGTATAGGCAAGTCCGCGTCGCAGGACGAGATCAGGCGGGCGTATCGCAAGCTGGCTCGTCAATTCCATCCCGACCTCAACAAGGCGGCCGACGCCGAAGATAGGTTCAAAGCCGTCCAGGAGGCCTACGACGTCCTCAAGGATGAGAAGAAGCGGGCAATGTACGACAGGTTCGGACACGCCGGACTCCAGTCGGGATTCAACCCCGCCGGCGGAGGAATCGACTTTGGAGACATGGGAGACATCTTCGAGTCGTTTTTCGGTACCGCAACCCGGCGGGACACTCACGGACCGCGAGCCGGTCGCGATCTTCAGACTGCTCTCTCGCTGGAATTCATGGAGGCGGTCAACGGGGTAGCCAAAGAAATTGACATCGACCGTCTGGAGATTTGCGACGAGTGCAGCGGCTCCGGGCAGGGTCTCCAATCCGAGGTGGCTACGTGCTCGGTCTGCAATGGCGCCGGGCAGGTGAGGCGCGTGCAATCGTCGATATTCGGCCAGTTCGTAAATGTGGCTACCTGCGAAAACTGCGGCGGCGCCGGTCGCGTAGTCCTCAATCCCTGCTCTAGTTGCGGCGGCGAGGGGCGCGCGCGACGACGGCGCAAGAATTCGATCGACATTCCGGCGGGAGTTGACGATGGAAACAACCTGCGCATACCGGGAGGTGGTGACGCGGGATACCGAGGTGGACCTCCGGGAGACCTGTTCGTTCGAATTTCGGTAGCCGAGCACGATACCTTCAGGCGGGAAGGTCTCGACGTGTTTTCGAAGCTGAAAATCAACGTTGCCGACGCCGTTCTCGGCGAGGAATTCCAGGTCGAGACCGTAGTGGGCGAGGAGCGCGTCAACATCCGCCCGGGCACTCAGTCCGGCAGCATGATGAGGTTGCGCGGCAAAGGCGTGCCGCGGCTGGGGCGTTCAGGACGTGGTGATCACTACGTGCGGGTAGACGTTGAAGTGCCGAGCAGGCTCACCAAGCGGGAGCGGCAGCTTTACGACGAGTTGAAGTCGCTTTAGGGCAAATCTAAAAAGAAAAAAGACTTCGCGAGCTAGGTACGCGAAGCTCTTGG
>JAPOVO010000436.1:0-1476 GCA_026708165.1 Chloroflexota bacterium
GCGGTCGGACGGCCTTCGTCTACGCTCTCGGCCACGTAGTCGAGCAGGTTCGCCACGTCTGTTCGGGTGTTTATGCGGCCGAACCACTGGTTTCCGCCCTGCATGGACAGGACCGCGACGTTCGACGGGCTGCAAAGACCCAGACAGCCTTCGATGCTCAGTTCGATGTTCTTATCGATCGCGCGGGCCTTTAGACCGGCTTTGTAATCCCCAACGAGGATACGGGGGCGAATCATGCTGTCGCCCCTGCCGCATCAGCAGCCGTCGCAGACGATTAGATGCCCGCGGGTCGCCTTGGCTGCCTGAGGGCCGCCGTTATGCTCCGCCCGCCGCTCGTCCTCGCTCAAGTCGTCTCCTCTAATTTCCAATCAACGCCGGTCATCCACCGACCAATAAACATAACCGTCCATCCGACCAGCTATCAACAGGTTCCACGCCGCCCCAACTCGCAGAGCCGGTTCGCAAACCGCCAGAACACACCGTCGCAGAACCGGTCCGCGATCCATCAGGAGACCCGTCGCTCCCGTGAAAAGCCTACGCCCAACTCGCCGTCCCCGACTTGATGTGGAATCCGGAGACTAGAAAGTGCCGCTCCCCCTCGTTACTCGTCATACTCCCCAAAGAGCCTACGCCCGACTCGTCATTCCCGCGAAAGCGGGAATCCATCCGGTTTTTCAGCAGATCGCCCCGTACAAATCAGACCACGTTGGATTTCCCTCCTCAATCATCGCAATCTTCCAGGCTCGGTTCCACTTCTTCAACGCCTTCTCGCGTGCAATGGCGCTTTCCATCGTTGCATGGGCCTCATACCAGACCAGCCTATGAACGCCATACTGCTTCGTGAATCCTTCTCCCAACTCGTGTCTGTGCTGCCAGACACGCTGTACCAGGTTCGACGTGACGCCGATGTACGGCGTTCCATTAGGCAGACTAGCGAGTATGTAGACGTATGGCACTTTCATGCATTAGGGCTCTGGATTCCCGCGAAAGCGGAAGTCACGATGGCGCCCCTCTGATGCTCGATTTCACAATTTGGCCTGTTTGCGGAGCTTGCTCTAGATCCAAACAGCTGGCCCGCCTCGCGCTACCTGACTAGTCCTCGGAAGCGCAACACTCGAAGCTCCTACGCGTCGCCCCCTATGAACGACCTTGTCAAATGCCAGTCGCTGAACCAGCGTTCATCCACCGGCTCGCTGGCTAGCTGATAGCGCGTGTCGGTGCTCAGGCGAAATCGGTTGGTCCGGTTATGCAGCGGCGCGTGCAGCATGTGCATTCCAAAGATAAGAACGTCGCCCGATTTGTAATCGGCGATGTGCCACTTGGCCCCGATTCTCTCCGCAAAATCCTTGGGGCTGCTCGTGTACAGGCTTTCGAACCGTTCCCCCTCTTCGTACGCGTCCGCTCCCGCGAACGCGGCGCGCAGCTCCGCCGAGCTTTGCGATCCCACACAGAGCGCCAGTCCGCCCAGGTCTATCG
>JAPOVO010000436.1:1486-3839 GCA_026708165.1 Chloroflexota bacterium
ATCGGCGTGTCGCCCAGCGGACACCACGCCGTGCAGACGTTCTCGGTCCCCTTGCCCATGTACATGAAGTCGAAGTGCATCGCCGTGCTGGGTCCCACCCCCGCGACCCGCAGCCATCGGTGCTTGAACGGCAGAATCTCCCCGCCCAGCAACTCCTCGAAGAAGCCGATGACTTCCGGCGATTCCACCAGACCGGTTATCTGCGGCGAGTAAGCCAAGCCCAAACCGTCGTCGGCCTGCTGCGCTCCTGCACCGTCCGAGGGTTCCACCTTCAGGTTCGCGCCCGTCTGGCTGAAGAACCCCCCGCGAAGTCCCTTGCTCAGGTCTATCACGCCTTCGCCCAGCGGAGCCGCGGAATCCAGGCAGCCTAGCCCGTCCAGATATTCGAGAAACGCCAGCCGCGCCTGCGCGACCGTGTCGTGTCTTTGCAGCTGTCGGATCAGCAGATAGCCGTCCTGGCTGAACCGCTCGCGTAGCGTGTCCATATCGTCGAGCAGGTCGTTGGATTCCCGGAGCTCGCCGAGGTCGTCGCTCCCGATCTCGAACTCCGATTCGCCGATATTCACGAACACGCGGTCAACTCCTCCTATCCGCATCCGTCATTCCCGCGAAAAGCCTGCCCCCGGCTCGATCGGGGGCGGGAATCCAGACGCCTCCTGATCTTGCCGCGCCATCGAGGAGCGCCTCACTGCGGCGACGATATCGCCCAGCGATTCGACCGCCGCCTCGCTGCGCTCCCTTCCGGCCTCCACCGACGCCAGGGTTGCGTCGCCCAGCGCCCCGTTATTCGTTATGTCCGACATGTTGCTCGCCGCGCGCACGCCGTATCGCGCCAGCGTGTCTCTCAGGTCCCAACCGTCCTCCCGAAAGTCCCCTGCCCCGAGCGCGTCCCGTTTTACGATCTCCGGACATAGAAAAAGCGCATCGGAGACCTCCAGTTCGCACGCGTGCCCCACTCTGTCGGTCTTCTGCCAGCCGGACTTCAACCTGTCGGGTATCAGGTCCCACACGAAAACCGAGCCGCAGAATTCCAGTTCGCAGCGGTTGCCTAGGTCCTGCGCGACAACCCCCGAAATCTCCTTGTTGCCGCCGTGTGCGTTGACGATCAAAAAGCGCTTGAATCCGTGCCGGGTCAATGAATCGACCATGTCGTAAAACACCCGCAGCAGCGTGTCGGCCTCCAGAGTGATAGTGCCCGGAAAGTCCATGTGGTGCGGCGAAACGCCCCATGGGACGGTTGGCGCCACAAGCAAACGCGGATACATGGTCGCGGAAGCCAGTAGACACAGCGACTCGGCGATGGACGCGTCGGCCGAAAGCGCCAGGTTGGGTCCATGCTGCTCGGTGGAGCCGAATGGAATGAGCACCATCTCGACCCCGTCTTGGAACTCGGCTACCTCGGGCCACGAAAGCTCCGAGAGAATCAGAGGCTTGTGACTCAGGCCCGCCGCCCCCCGCATTTGACCGCTATTCGTCAAACTCACCTCCGGTTCCGCCGTCAACTCCCAAATTCGACGATGTCGTTCAGAACGTCTTCAAAATCGTCCAGGACCGCCTCGACCATCGACTCCCCCGCCTCGTAGCTCGCATGGCGCGAATCGCCGAGCACGCCGTTGTGGCTTCTGCGATCGAAGTCCCACGAAACTCTGACGCCGCGGTTCCAGAACGTCCGCCGCCTGTCTCCTTCCTCTTCGATCCTCGCGCCGGGCGCCAATGTGTGCACCTTCACGAGGTCGGGCCGCAAGTACATCAGCTGGGACGTTTCGACCTCGCAGCCATGCCCCACGAACTCGGACTTCTTTATCTGCGCCTCGATTTCGTCCGGTTCCAGGCTATAGAGCGAGCACGAGCCGAGGAAGTCCGGCGAGAGCTCCCGGCTCAGCAATTGGACGGCCATCCCGAGCAGCCCCTCGTTGCCGGTGTGAAAGTTGGTCAGGAGCCAGCGGTTCAATCCGTGCCGCTGCAGCGACCTCAAAACGTCCCGGAGCACGCACATTACGGTCTCGGGCTGCATCGTGATAGTGCCCGGAAACCCCATGTGATACGGGGCGAATCCCCACGGCAACGGCGGCGCTACGAGTACTCTGGGCCATAGCCGTGCCGACGCCATTTTCGACATCTCGTAGGCCACTGCCGTGTCGGTCTCGAGTGCGGTGTTCGGGCCGTGCTGTTCCAGCGAGCCGACCGGTTGAATCACAAGCGCGATCTCGGGAAGCAGACTCGCCAGCTCCGGCGAGGACAGTTCCGAGAGTAACAGCGGCGCTCGTTGGGCGCGCAAGGTATCTGGCATTTTCAACCTATGCAAGGTTAGGCTGGATCGAACGGGTGGCGCAAAGAGGCTCCGCGCGCGCTA
>JAPOVO010000178.1 GCA_026708165.1 Chloroflexota bacterium
CCAAAGTCCTCCAGTTGCTGGTGCTCGGCGGGCGTCATGCCGGAGGTGACGAAGTCCGGGAGGCTTGCCGACCCGTCCAGGGTGGTGAGCACTCCGTAACGGGAGTCCGTCAAAGCCCGGGCGCTGTCGACCACCTCCTGGAGCACGGTGTCGAAGTCCAGGCTCTCGTTGATCCTTAGGCTGGCCTCGCTAAGCCGCGACAGCCGGTCTCTGAGAGCCTGCATCTCCAGATCTCGCGGGTCGTCCCGGTTCATCTCCACGCCTCTATTGAGCTGCGTGAGGCTCCATATTCAAGCCAATGACAGACGGTCGGATTTGCGGCCGCATTGGGAGCTTTCGGAGCGACTATAGCAAAAATGACCTGAACTCATGGTGATCTTATAGAAACTGATCGCTATTCTCACGTCGATCTTACACACAGCCTCTAAGCTAAAGCAACACTGATCCGCCGGAGGGAGGCAGCCGCTTGGCCTTCGACTTCGAAGGCGTCGACGCGCCTCAGCTTATGGGCATCGGACGGTCCGCTGAGTTGAACGTGGCGCGGGGGTTGTCGTTAACCGGGATGTCCCGAACGACAGTGGGGCAAGGTCAGAAAGGACCGGGAATGGCGTGAGTGGTATGAGACCAATCGCCGGCAATTGCACTTGTCGTCGGTGTTGCGGTCGTGGTCATCCGGTCATTCACCGTCTAAAGCGTCCGCAGAAGCCGTTTCACAGGGCTAACGCGCGTGCAGCACAGGTAGCCCTGGTCACGGAGGGCGGGGTGAGCCCCCCTGGTTGGGCCTCTACATCTCTTAGCCAGCTACGGCCACCCCGCCCTTTTCAGAATGGAAGCGCCATGACGGAGCGAGACGTCTTTGCCCTGATCGCCATCGTCCTGATCGCCGTCGTCTTGATCGTCCTGGCCATGGTCTTCACGACCGTCTGGCCGGCGGGCGTGGCGACGGGGATCCTGATGCCCGCCGCATGACTGCCTGGGCGCATATTGCACAAGGAGCCGTACGAAGTCCGGGACCTGTTCCACCGGACACCGGGACGAGAATGATCGACACCTGCGACGCTGGCGGTGGGAGTACGAATGCGCTCATCCTCCACGTACGCCGACAGCGACGCCTGCACCGGCTCCTGCTGAGAGTGCTTCAGGACCGTCGGGAGCGTCCCGAGGAGCTGGACTTCCAGTCCTCCACAGCCACTTTTACAACCCAGCGAGCCGTGCCCGTCCACGATGCCGGAGAGCGCGGGCATCCCCGGACTCCGGAACCGGTACAGTCGCTACCGGGTACCGATGCATCACCAGCACGCGCTAGAGGTCGTGAACAATTGAACCCCCAGTCGCGGGGCGGGGTTTGTCTCTCGTATTTTCCATAACCCTCAGCGGCACAGCCCCACCCCACCCAGGGTTTCGGAACGTCTATCCCGGCCGCGGTCATGGCAGGCTGGTAACGCGACTATCAGTTATTTAGAACACGTTGACTTTCAGTACCGTCCCAGCGGCGTTCCCGGCTGCCCTGACGGAGGCCCATCGCGAGCGCGCAGTCTTCCCGCCCGGGTTTGAGCTTCAGGAGTCATTGAGGCAGGCCTGATACGCATATGCGGCCTGACCCGCCGGGCCGCTGGCAACTCAGACCACGCAACTGGCGCCAAGACACGGGCAAGTCCAAAGTCGCTTGGCATTAACATAGCCCCTGGCACAAGTATTGGGGACGGTCAGCCGAGGGGAGGATGTTGCGCTCATGCCGAACGGAGGATCGGACTGCTGCGGCAGTTGCTGGTTCAACCGCTCCAACGGCGGCAAACGCGGGACTGTCAACTTCAACCGGAATATCCCCAGCCACTGCGAGATCCGCCAGCTAGACATCCCGAATCCCTTCTGGACCTACTGCGCCAACCACCCGTACCGCCGGATCGAACGCGACCCCATACCCATCGGGCCCGTGTACGTTCACGGCGCCGATGACACGCGGGAGTTCTGGCAGCCGTCGCCGGACACCGAGGAGATCCGCCTGCACCTGCTCGATCTCGTAAGGTCGCCGGAGAAGCACCCGGACGGCTACCCCTTCTACTCACCACATCCGCACATGCTGGCGATCGAGCAGCTGGTGGACTTCGGCGACCTGCGGGTCGTCGAGGCGCTGGAGGACCTCGCCCAGCGAGACGAGGCGGAGGAAGCTCCCTCAAGTCTCCTCGAGCTGATCGAGACCCTGCGTGAAAAGCTGTCTCCATAGCGGAAGTGCCGTGTAAATCGCCGTGAACGCGCGAGCCGGCCGGTCCGCAAACGTTAGGCGGAACGTGATCAGATTGGTCCTCGCGACCGTCTTGCTCATCTCCTTTTCCCTGTCGTGCGATAGGGAAGCCGATGTCGTCAGATTGGGAACGGAAGGGGCCTATCCCCCTTACAACTTCATCAACGACCACGGCGAGATTGACGGCTTCGAGCGCGAGTTGGGTGACGAGCTGTGCCGCCGGGCCGATCTCGAGTGCATCTGGGTCACCGACGAATGGAACGGCATGATTCCCAATCTCATCGCCAACGCCTATGACGCCATCATCACCGGCATGAGCATCACCGACGAGCGTGACCAGCTCATCGACTTCACCCAGCCCTACATCCCGCCCAGTCCCTCCGTCTATCTCGCCCGTGCCGGCTCCAGCGCGGACGTTGTCAACCGTAAAGTCGCCGCCCAGGTGGCCACCATCCAGGCCGATTACCTCTCCCAATCCGATGCAACGCTATCGCGGTACCCGCTGGTCCCGGATGCAGTTTCGGCGGTCCTGGACGGCGAAGCCGACGCCGCGCTGGTCGACCTGGAATTTGCCCGGGAGAGCATGGCGGAGAATGAAGGAAGGCTGACCATGGTAGGCCCAAGAGTCACGCTCGGATCTGGCGTCGGAATCGGCGTCCGCGAACAAGACGGCCAGTTGAAGGACAAACTGGATCACGCCATCGGCGACATGAAGGCGGACGGCTCCTTGAACGACCTCATACGAAAGTGGTTCGGCGCCGACGCTGAGACCTTCTGAGGATCGTAGGAAGCGGCTCGCCGCCGGTCAGCCCAGATCCCGTTGGAAAATGTACACGTCGGCCCGGCTGTCGCCCAGATCAAGCAGCCCGCGCGCGACCGATTCCTCGCTGAATCCCGCCTCCATAAAGGCTGCGCGGCGGTCGGCGGCGACTGCGTACCCCCGAACGCTTCGCACGCCGGCCGATTGCGCCGCCTCGAGTGTTGCTGAGAGCAGCGTTTCCAACTCACCGCGGTATGTCGGGTAACACTGAAACTCGAGCATAGCGGTACCGGCCAGAGCGCCGCTCGCCGGGCCAGCCAGGGCGGCGGCCGCCACAATTCGGTCATCCTTGGTCACCAACGCCTTCAGCTGATTCGACGAATTCATCTCGTGCCGCAGCCAAATGCGGTCGAACGGGCCCACGCAGCCAGTCGCCTGGACTGCCGGAGGCGCGAAAAACAGGCCCTCGGTGAAATCCCGGACTACCCAGTCGGCTGGCTCGCGCGCGTGGAGTAGCGCCACGTACCCACCTGCGTCGCCTTGCGTGACATCGCGAACAAGGCCCTTGCCGTCGTAGCGAAAGTAGTCGGTATCAAATATGTCGGGGTCTACGTCTTCACGAACTGCGCGCATGACGATGCCGTTGTAGGTGTCGTACCCCATCTTCTCGTATACGTGTCGGGCAGTCGGATTGTCAGTGCCAAGATAGACGGCCTTTCCGCCGTCAGCCCGGAAGTGCTCCAAGGACATCTTCGTCAGAATCTGGGCGATGCCCTTGCCGCGGTGCGCCGGGTCTGTAAGCACG
>JAPOVO010000181.1 GCA_026708165.1 Chloroflexota bacterium
TTGAGAGTATGACAGTCAGGCGGGGAAAAATGGTATCGACGTGCGGCGCTCTCGATGAGAAGCTACTCAGGCCCATTGGCGACGAGACAGTCGTACCCAAGCCTTCTGATCGACCTGGCACGCCTCTTCCTTCGTTCCTGCTCTCTGTCGTCATTCCCGCGAAAGCCTGCCCTAAGCCGACCAGCCCTGAGCTTCTCGAAGGGGCGAAGGATCACCCTATACGCCGATACGGTGTCGGAGTCCTGTCCGAAGTCGAGCGTGCGCCCCGATATGACTTTCGTGATTCCCGCTTTCGCGGGAATCCAGAGCGATGCGATTTCACCAACTTCTCCATCCCCATGAGCGTATCCTGTACCCGCCGAGCACTCCCTCCTCCCAAACAAGTGGTGCTCAGTTCCATACATACATCCACCCACCGCTCTTACTCCATACATCACATCGCCCGTTGTGAAACCCCCTTTTTTCAACGTTCACAGGGTGATATTCAAATAATTTTATGAAAATGCGGATCCTCCGACCTCGACTGCCGTCCTCCCCATCCTCTCGCCAAAGCGCGTCCTCGAGACGTGATGCTTGCCACTTGCGCGCACTCAAGGTCTCATTCGCCGTAAGACGACCGCCCGCATATCGCGATACCCTTAGCCGCAGTTACAGCCAGGTCGCAAAAGCCAAAGCAAACACCGTGAGGGAAGCTAAAGATGCTGATAGCTGACGCCAAGACGTGGGCCGTCTCCAATCCCCCGCCTCACTATGGCGGTACGTTCTGGGTATTTCTCAAGCTGACCACCAACGACGGCATCTCCGGTTACGGCGAGGCCTACGGCGTTCCCTTTGCGCCCAGCAAGACGTGCATGCTCATCGAAGACGTGGCCGAGCGTTGCGCCATCGGCCAAAGCCCGTTCGACATCGAGACCATCTGGCGGCGCATGTATTCCAGCGGCTACGCCCAGCACCCCGAGCTGACGATGGGCGGCGTCATGAGCGCCATCGAGATAGCGTGCTGGGATATCGTCGGCAAGGCGCTCGATCAGCCCGTCTACAACCTGCTCGGCGGCCAGGTCAGCGAGAGGCTGCGCTCCTACACTTACCTGTACCCATCCGTACCGTCCGCCGGCCAACGCTCGGTAACCGAAATCCACGGCGACCCCGAAGTTGCCCCCAGGCGGGCCGAGCACTACATCGAGCTCGGATTCACGGCGTTAGGCTACGACCCCGTCATGCCCACGGGAACGTTCGACCCCCGCCAGCTTTCGCTTGCGTCGCTCGACAACGCAGAGCTTGTAACCAAGAACATGCGCGAGGCCGCCGGCAGCGCCTGCGACCTGCTGATCAAGACCCACGGGCAGATGACCACCTCCAGCGCCATCCGCCTCGCCAGGCGGCTCGAAAAGTTCGATCCCCTCTGGTTCGAAGAACCGACTCCGCCCGAAAACCGCGACGAGATGGCCCGCGTCGCCCGTTCGACCAGCATCCCGGTCGCCACCGGCGAGCGCCTGGTAAGCAAATACGAGTTCGCCGACGTGCTCTCCAAGCAGGCCGCCGCCATCCTTCAGCCCGCGCTGGCCAGAGTCGGCGGCATCCTCGAAGCCAAGAAGATCGCCGGCATGGCCGAAGCCCACTACGCCCAGATGGCCCCGCACCTCTACGCCGGTCCCATCGAGGCCGCCGCCAACATCCAGCTCGCCACATGCTCGCCCAACTTCCTGATCCAGGAGAGCATCGAGACGTTCGGCGGCTTCTACGCCGAAATCCTAAAGGAGCCGATCGAATGGCAAGACGGCTACATAATCCCGTCCGCCCGACCCGGCATCGGCGTCGAGCTCGACGAATCGGTAGCCGACGCGCACCCATGCCCCGACGATGACGTGTTCCCCCCGCTCGACGAGCACCCCTTCGTCCACGAGCTGGAGGGCCGCTAGACCGTTTCGACAACCCCGGTTGCAGCCCCCATTCATGGTGAGCCACTCCCTGCCCCCCTAGGCCGCTCCCCGTTCGTGGTGAGCCTGTCGAACCATGAACGGAATACGATCCCCGCTGCAATGCGGTGATATCGTGCCGTGAACGACATTCCCAGCACAGAGGCCCCTTCCGATACCAAACCCAGCCAATCTTCCTCAATGGCCTCTGATCGAGAGCGCGACCAGCGTCTTCGAGTCCGACCAGCGGGTCCTCTGCGCATGGCTTGGTGGCAGCTTCGGCGAAGGCACGGCCGATAGATGGTCCGACGTCGACTTCCGGCTTGTCATCGGCGACGACGACTTCCAGGCCTTCGTCGATTCCGACCTGGAGCTGCTTGAACGAATATCCCCCGTGGTCGGCGCGCGGGCGCGGCGAACGGCGGGTGGTGAGACGTTGCGAGTCGTCCTCTTTGAGGGAGCCGCGCGAGCCGATTTCCTGTACGTCACAGGGTCCAGCGCGACATCCCGTCGGAGTGAGCGGTCCCACCTCCTCCTCGACAGGGCGGGCATCCACTCCGCAATCGCCCGCCTGCCTGCCGAGAGGCCCGCACCCAGATATCAGATACTCCGCCGATTGGAAAACGATATCCCGGCGGCTCTGGCCCGGCACCGCAATGCGATAGCCGTCGGATCGCCCATCGCCGCCTTCGAGGAGCACGTAGTTCTATTGGGATGCGTCGAGAGTCTGTTTGCGCTGATTCGAGACCCCGCCAAGGCTGGCAGGCTCGGAAACAAGCACAAAGGGTCTGCCCTGACCGTGGAAGACCAACATAGGCTCCTGTCCACGCTCAGGCCTTGGAGCAACCCGGTTGCCGCGTGCTCGCCGCAAGCGCTCGACCCCCTCCTCTCGCTGCTGGGCGAACTTGCCGAGCGCTGCGAATGGCCGGAAGGAGAAAACGCGTTTCTCCCAGTCTCGGATGAGTTAACCGCCCCCGGTCTCTTCGCCCCGCCGATCTGGTCTTCCATTCCCGCCATCCTCCAGATGCTCGTGCACGCTCCCGTGCACGCTGCCTATTTCAGCCGGGGCCATTGGCAGGGAGTCCTGACCGGTGATCGCATTCTTCTCCGAGCCATCGTCAACCTGTCCTATGCAAGTGAAAACGACGATCTCGAAGTCTCCGTCGACTTTCCGGAGCTGCACCTAACCGGCGAGTCCCGCAAATCGCTAATCGACTGCCTGCTCCCGCTCGGCCGGTGCACACCTGACGCGCTCCTCCAATCCCAAAGCCGCATGTTCGAGGTATTCGCTGCGGTGGCCCCCGCAGCGGCGCGCCGGCACTCGCACGCCTATCCGTTCCACCTCGAATCCGAGGTCTTCAGCTATCTCGAACGCGAAAGAGCGCTCGTTCGCACGGACGTCCGCAATCGCCGCAGGCTCCCAGATGTCCCGACCTGATACCCCGCAAAAGATCTGAGCAACTTGGCTATCAGCCTCTCAGACCAGGAAATCCGGTGGCTGCGCCTCCGCGCCCAGCGGCTGTACCCCAAGCCTTCCAGTCCGCACAATTCCGTCGTAAGAACCGTAATCGCGCTCTGCGCCGTCCAGGCCCAATACCCACAAGCCGCCGCTCTGGCGCTGCGTCCCCGCACGAGCGGTTTCGTAGCGGCGGACATCGATCGCGCTCGCCTGAGCGACCGCTCGCTCGTACGGACCTGGTGTATGCGCGGCACGCTTCATTTACTTCCGACGCAAGACGTATCGTGGCTCCTCGCCTTGCACGGGCCTGTCTTCGCCGCTGCCGGCCGCCGGCGCCGACGTCAGTTGGGACTGGACGGCGAGTTCTCCGCGAAGGGCCTTGAAGCGCTCGGGGAAATCCTCTCGGGCGGCAAACCGAGAAC
>JAPOVO010000026.1 GCA_026708165.1 Chloroflexota bacterium
CCGCCCCCCGGATTAGAACTGGCCGCGATGATCCGCTCCATTAGCGCCAGCGGTTTTTGTGTTGCGTAGCCCATGCGTTCCTTGGCCTGCGAGTTGATCGGCGGAACGTCCGTCCACACGTCTTGCAGCGCCACGCCGGGCATTTCGTCGAGATACCGGATGTATTCGGCTGTCCCGTTCCGCGTGTAGCGAATCCGGCCTTGAGACTCAAGTTCTTCCATCCTCGACCTTGGCGAACGCCAGACGCGCCTAACGCCGTTCCATTCATACTCATAGCCGCCGCCGCTCAATCCCGTTGCAGTCAAGTTGTCTGTTCGGAAGCGGCGCCCCTTGGAATCTTCATGGCGATAGTGACTCTTGATGTATGCGGGATCGTAGGCCTGGTACTGTCTGTTCCAGACACAGCGCCGAACGTCTTTCGCATAGATAAAGATCGTGTCATGCGCTCGCCCAAGCGCCTTCGCGTCATTTTGGGCGCTCGTTCGCTTCCAGACGATCTCATTCCTGAAATTCCCATGCCCGAAGATCGCGTCAAGCAGCGGCTTGACGTAGTGCGAGACCGTGGGATCACAGTGGAAGTAGAGGCTGCCCGTCGGCTTCAGAATCCGGTACATCACCAGTAACCGCTCTGCCATGTACGACAGATAGGCCAAGAGGCGCGGCTGCGTATGGCGTAGAGCGTGCAACCAGAGCCGCCAGAGTTCGGCGGCTGAACTGTCGATCCCGCTGGCCTGCATTTGGATGGGCATGGTTCGGATAGCGTGTTCCCGCTCCGCGTCCAGCGTCCACATATCGCAAAACGCGTCTATCTGATCGGGCAAGGGATTGCCGGTCTCATCGCGGTAGATCGCGTTGTACTGGCGATTTGAGTTGAACGGGGGATCCATGTAAATCAGGTCGACGCTAGACAGTCGAAATTCGTCCTGCATAATCCCGAAGCAGTCACCGTAAAAGAGTCTGCCCGTCATGCGAAGCAGCCTCGGAGGAACGTTCCGAACGCCCCGGCGTTGTTTCGCTCGTTGTACTTCCAGCACGCTTCGCCGACGTACAGCGGCATGTAGTGCTTGCGGTACTGGTGATGCTGGCCGTACCAGGCTCGCTTGAGCAGACTCCAGAATCCCTCAATGGTGTTGGTGTGAATCGAACCATCGACGTATTGCTCGGAGTGCTTGATGACTTCGTGCGGGATGCTGGATCGAACGGCGCGGTAGGCGCGGTATTCGTCGGTGATTAGCAGAGAGCCGGTAGGATCGACGGCCTTGCGAAGGAAGCGCATAACGCCGCGTCCGGTAAGGTCACCGGCGACCTGTGCGACAACCTTGCCGCCTCTCTCGACTGCCCCGATAACCGGGGTCTTTTTCGTGGCGCGTCCACGCGGGGCTTTGGGCTCGTCATCATCGCGCTTGTTGCGCTTGCGAGGCTTGCCGCCGACGTACGTTTCGTCGGCCTCGATGATCCCGTGAAGCAGAATCTCGCCTTGCTTGTTGGTCATTTCTGCGCGTATCCGCTGCTGCATGTAGTGGGCTGATCCCTGGTTCATGCCAAGGTCGCGGGCAAGCTGGTGACTCGACAGGCTTTTCTTGGCGTTGACCATTAGACTTAGCGCCATGAACCAGTTTCGCAAAGGAATCTTCGTCTTGGCGAAAATCGTCCCGGACATGACATTGAAGCTGGATTTGCAATCGTGGCAGTTCCAGCGGCCTATGCGGTCGTTCTCGGCTTTGCGGGCAACGTTGAGCGATCCGCAGTGCGGGCAGTTGGCGCGATCCGGCCAGCGGACGGATTCAAGGTGAGCGATGCAAGCCTCTTGGCTGCGGAATCGAGCGGCTATCTGAAGCAAGTTCACGAGCGTACCTCCTACTACACCCGTAGTATCTCAAATGCCGCCTAGAACGTCAAGCCCGTAACCGTTCATTGCGGATATCTATTACATCGTCCCGGACCGGTATCCGCGAAGCGGTTCACCGCCGGATTTCGACAACAGCGAATTTGTGCAAGAACTTCAACGCAGGGGGTTCTACGTCGCCTCGCAAGCGCGCAGCAACTATGGGAAAACCCTGCAATCTCTGCCTTCGTCCCTGAACATGAGATATGTCAACGAGTCGCTGGGGCAGTTGCATCCGCATGACGTCCAGATCCGACATAGCAGGCAGCTTCACGCGGCAACCTACGATCACACGTTAGGACGAGTCGTGAAGGCATTGGGGTATCAATATGTGCATGTTTTGTCCGGATGGCCGCGGGGGTCGCGGGCAGCCGACACGCCCCGCAAAGCGGACTTGACCGTGGACTTCGGGCCCTCGGGAACTCTTTTCTCGCGAGCCGATGAGGTATCGAGGTCCGACAACGCAGCACGCGTTTCAAACGAGTTCACGACCACTCTGCTGCAAACGACCGCAGCCAGACCCTTCCTATCGCAACAAATCCAGGCGAACGCCGGCGGCCGTTACAACTGGACGGATCCCGCCCGTGCTCTGGCATGGCTCGAATTCATGAAGAGCGCTGGAACCATGGGCAAGCCGAAGTTCGTGTTCGCCCACATCATCAAACCTCACGCCCCTCATTCATTCGACAGGTATGGCAATGTCACTTTCCACTTGGCAGGCTGGCCCGACGATCACGACCCCACGGTGAGCAATGCGTTTTACGGCCAGATCATCTGGCTCAATGGCCAGATGCTGGAGGTTATCGACGCGATACTCGACGATTACGACGAACCGCCGATTATCGTGATCGCGGCAGACCACGGGGACGATCGGCACAACCCCGCCATCGCCAACGACATACTCGCGGCTTTCCTGCTTCCCGACGGCGGCGAGAGCGTCTTATATCCGTCAATCACCTCGGTCAATCACTTCAGGGCAATACTGGACTACTACTTCGGACTCGATCTCGGGCTGTTGGAGGACAGGGTCTATCCCCCAGACATTTGAGTCATATGCGTTGTGATCGAGGGCGTCTGAAGTTCATCCGGCGAGGGACCGGTTGGCAACCCGCGCTCAAGAGATCGACGGTCATCTCTACCCCCCTGTCAGCGCACGGCGCGCCGCGGCAGGGCGGCGGTTACTAGCAGAGTCGAGACGGAGGTTAACAACGTCATGACGATAGCTATATCCGCAAACAGCAGGGGCCAGCGCCAGTAGGACGTGAAGGCGTGCCACATCGCCAAGAGCTTGCCGCGCGTCAGCTCCGGGGCGCTGTAGGCCACGAACTCGATATTCTGGTCCGGCCAACCCAACGCTCCGTCAATCCAGAGCCGCCCTTCCTCGTAGCGGTCTGTCTTTGTCGCGCCGATCCGTAGATGGGCATCGGGGCCCACATCGGCTATCAGCTGCAAGGCGAAGCGGCGGCCTCCAGATTGGACAGGCGGAGCGATGTCGATAGTCTCCCAGGCCAGGTGATCCCTGGCGGGGATCTCCCTGCGTCCCTCGCGGAGTATTTTCCCGGAGATCCCTTCTTCCGGCTCGATCAAACGCCACGCCAAGACGCCTGGGCGGTTGGAAGCGGAACGGTTTGCAATGCGGAGATCCATGCGGGAGGGAGGCACGGGAAGCGCGCCCAGTTCCTGGACGATGGAGTGCTGGTCGTCCACGACCATTTGAAAGGCGCCTGCAAGGGTATCGGCGCGAGCGTCGGCCAGGGGCCATTTGTAGAGACGAGGGGCCAGGACGGCGACGGCGACAATGCAGGCGAATATGGCGGCGGCGCCGATCACGAACTTGTGTCGTGACCAAGTGTCCGATGCCGGTTCCGGCCTGCCCCACAAGGAGATTGCCGCACCCAGTCCGATCAGCA
>JAPOVO010000359.1 GCA_026708165.1 Chloroflexota bacterium
ACCGCCGGAACAGCCCGATCTCGGTTAGGCCATCCGGATACAGTTCCTCCATCCGAGCGGCGATTTCGTCGAGATCGCGCGGCATGTCTTCCGGCAACGGGTCATCTGGCCCCACGACAACGACAAAGCCGCCGTCCGTCTCAGCCAACACCCCGGAATTGGCGAGCATTTCGAGCATCCGGCGGAACACGCGCTCGTGCTCCGGGAGGACGTCTAGCCGTTGTCGCAGGACTTCGGGGTCCACCGTCTCGCCCATCACGCGCTGCCAACCCAGCTCTTCCAGGGTCGCGAGCGCGCGAGACCGTGACCATCGCTCCAGATCGGCCAGCAGGGCGTTTCTGCCTTCAGGATCGACACCGGCGTCCGCCAGATAGCCAGTGAACAATTGTGCCCCCGCCGCGACCTCGGCCGGACTCGGGAAGAAGTCAGCGGGTTCGATTCCAGGCGGAAGAGCACGCTCTCGCCAGGCAATCTCATACAGCAGGTCCTCTACCCCTTCGACCGCCGAGAGCAGCGCCGCCCGAGTGGCCCGTTTCACCGTGTATCCAGTCAGCTCACCGAGAAGGACCCCATTCGAGTCGTAGATACGTAATTCACCGCTTAAAACTTCCGGCGGCTCACTCGATTCCGATTCGGCCTCTTGGGAAGCCTCGCTCATGCGCACATGGCAGAACAGTCGATCCGGCAGCCGCTTTGCCAGCCACAACCGCTCCCAGCCGAACGGCAGATAGGTTGCTTCGTTAGGGCCACCGGACATGTTGCGCGCCAAGCCCACGACTTGAAAGCACCCGTCGAGCAAGAGGGGGTGCACGTCCAACTGGTTCCGGCCCAGAGCTTCCGGCAAGACCACCTCGCCCAGTGCCTCGCCCGGACCGGACCACACCATCCCCAACGTGCGGAAGAATGGACCAAGATCAATTCCGGTGTCGCTCTTGGCGCGGTAATAGGCCGACACCTCTGCAGGTGACAGGCGGGCCTTCAACCCTTCCAGGTCAATCCGCTCGCCGGCATCCGGCGACGGGGCGCCCGGCAGCACGTGACATTCCACGTGTACCGTCCATTCCTTCTCGGCGCCCTTGCTGAAGATCTGGACATTTCGCGACGACGCTTGCTCGGAAGCGTCGATCACAACCTGCACCTTCCGGCCCTCGTCATCAGTACCGTCCGTGGCCTTCTGCTGCGGGAAGACCAGCGGGCTGTGCAGTTGCATATCCTCGACGACTATCGATCCGGCTCCCTCAGCCAGAGACGCCGAAGCTGCCATGGCCCCGTATAGCGCGCCGGGCGCCACCAGCCGACCAAAGACCTTGTGATCCTGCAGCCAGGCCGGGTCCGACGGGAACACTTCCGTCTCAAACGTGATCTCTCCACGTGCGGACTCGCGTCGGACACCGAGCAAGGGATGACCGGCGCTCGGCCGCCGTTGCTTCGACGCCTCGACCCAGTAGCGTTCACGCTGGAACGGATAGCTCGGCAAGGAGATCCGACGCCGAGACTCCCCGGCAAACATCCCCTCAAAGGAGACTTCCAGCCCCGCCTCATAGGCTTCCGCCACTGCATCGACGAAGCTGCTTTCAGGCTCGAAAGGTGAACCATCCCTGGGTGGCCGCCTCAAGCTGGCCAGCACAACCGGGCCTCCAGTACCGTCATGGCTCGGCGCCGAATCGGGCCAGGCCAGCGTCGCCATCGGGCCCAGCACCGCATGCGGGCCTATCTCTATGACTACGTCGACACCTGTCTCCGCCAGCGTTTCGACGCCCCGGCGGAACGCTACCGGCTGCCGGGCGTGACGCCTCCAGTAGGCCGCGTCCAGCGCCATACCAGGATGCACGACCGTGCCGGTGAGGTTGCTGATCACGGTCACGGAAGGAGACCCGATCGCCATGCCATCCAGGGACTCTTCCAGGCCGTCCAGGGCAGGCTCCACCAATGCGCTGTGAAATGCCCGTGTCGTGTTCAGTCGTCTCGCCCGGACTCCCTCGGCCTCAAAGCGCTCCAAGATGCTCTCAACGTTTGCCGCGGGACCACTGACCACCATGTGTGCCCCGTTGTCTGCGGCAATGCTCAGCTCGACGCCGTTGGAGGACGCGTTCAGCGCTTCAACTTCCTCGACCACCCGTGCCGCCGGCGCAAAGATTGCGGCCATGGCGCCTGGCTCGGTCCCGGATAGCAGGGCGCCTCGCGTCGCGGCAAACCGCATTCCGTCTTCCAGGCTTAAGACGCCGGCAGCCTGCGCTGCCGCCAGCTCCCCAACGCTATGTCCCAACACCACACTGGGTCTAATTCCCACGCTCTGCCACAGCGCTGTCAGGGCGCACTCCAGGGCATACAGGGCCGGCTGCTCCCATGCTGTGTCGCCCAGGTCTCCGTTCGCTCCGGCCCGACCGAACATCACGTCCAGCAGCGATGCGCCTCTTTCGTCCCGGAACACCGCCTCGCAGCGATCCAGCACGGCCCTCACCACCGGTTCGCCTTCGTAGAGTGCCTGCCCCATGCCGACCCATTGGCTCCCCTGCCCGGTGTAGACGAAGGCCACTTTCTCAGCGATGTGCGGCTCCGTATCCCCCTCTGCTTCCGCAACCGCCCTCAGCCGATTGTGCAGCGATCCGGCATCTCGGAACACCACACCCGCGCGCTGGTCGAAATGGCTCCGCCCGACCCCCGCCGTCCATGACATGTCCGAAAGCGTCGGCTCGGAGGCGGCGCCGTCAGAGGCAAGATCCTCGGCTCGTTCGTCGAGCCACGATAGATACCGTTCTGCAAGCTCCCTCAGTGCGCCATCCGACTTGCCCGACAGCGGCAGCAAACGCGATTGGCGCGGTCCGAGGCTCGCCTTTCGCAACGGCAGGTCCGCCATAGGCCACGGCAGCGAAACCGTTACGGCCTGCGCTGCGCCCGCCGTCGCACACTCCTCATCTGGTTCGCCGTCCGTGCCGGGATACTCTTCCATCACGATGTGGGCGTTCGTTCCGGTTATGCCGAATGAGTTCACTCCCGCCAGTCTTGGCCGTTGATCGCGTCGCGGCCAGTCCGTCATGTTCGACGTCACGCGTAGTGGCTGACGATCCCAGTCGAAACTCGGGTGGGGATTATGGAAATGCAGGTGTTTCGGAATCACACCCCGCTTCACCACCAGCGCCGCCTTGATCAGCCCGGCGATTCCCGCAGCCGACTCCAGATGGCCGACGTTGGTTTTCACCGAACCAATCAAAAGCGGTCGGTTTGCTTCACGTCCCTTGCCATAAACGCTGGCTACGGCATCGAGTTCGATTGGATCGCCCACGGCCGTCCCGGTCCCGTGCGCCTCCAGATAGTCGACTTCCAACGGAATGACGTCCGCTTCGGCAAGCGCTGTTTCCATCACTTGCTCCAGCGCGGGCGTGTGCGGCACGGTCAGACCGACGCCGGTCCCGCCGTTATTCACAGCCGAGCCTCGGATGACCGCCCAAATCCGATCGCCGTCGGCCTCGGCCTCGCTAAGTCTCTTTAGCACCAAGACCCCGCATCCCTCGCCCCGCACGTAACCGTTCGCAGACGCGTCGAATGTCTTGCACTGACCGTCGGGAGACAACATCATCGCCTCGGCGCGCAGTTCATAGATGCGACCATTCAGGATGGCTTGAACGCCTCCTGCAATGGCCAGGTCCGCCTTGCCATACTGGAGGTCTGCCACAGCGTCATGCACCGCCACCATGGCCGACGAGCAAGCGGCGTCGACCGCCTTCGCCGGCCCCATCAGACCCAGCACGAAGGAGACCCTTCCGCTGGCGCCGTTCAGGTTGGTGCCGCTGA
>JAPOVO010000389.1 GCA_026708165.1 Chloroflexota bacterium
GTAAGCGCCGGCTTGACAGGACGGACTCCAGCACCCGCATTCTGAGCGCCGGAGCCGTCGAGTCCCAATCGAACGGCAACTTGAATCGCAGCACCGGCGACAGCAGCACAATTAGCTTGAGTTTTGCTCCGCCGACCGACGCGGCATGTAGGGCTGCCGGGGCGTTGGCGGACGATGCGACCAGCACTACAGGCTCACGGCAAGTCTCCTCGACTAACTTGGCTAATACCCGGCCGTGGGACCGGGGCGAATAATCGAAGTCCGAAGGCTTGCCGGAGAGGCCCGCCCCAGGCAGATCGACGGATGTGACGCTGAACTTGCCCGAAAGCGCAGTCGACACCGCCTGCCAGGAGTGAGTCGAGCCGAAGAGTCCATGCGCCAGCACTACCGGCGCCCCCGCGCCCTCTTGCCGGTAGTGAATATCCACACCCTCAATTTGCAGGAGTCGGCCATCCGTAATCAAAGCGGCCTCCGGGATCGGTCTGCGATCCTGGCCAAGGGCCCGGAACAGCCACCTCACGGTCAGTGCGACCAACATCCCGGCAACGATTCGAAGCGCGTGTCTCATAGGAAAGGACATCACTTACCGGATTTGGATTTCCCACTGCCTCGACTCGTAGCACGCGAGCCGTTCCGCATCATATTCGGCTGACCTAATGTCGACATTCGAAAAACGCAATTCTCCTCCGGTCGGAATTGCGACTGTAAGCACTGGGACTTTACAATCCTCGCTGGACCACAGCACCAGAATCCAGAAAAGAGGCTAATGGCAACGATTCAGGCAAGTCCCGATGTAGCCGCCGTCGACTTGCCTCGATTCACCGTCCAGCTTCCGGATATCGACTACTACCGGTCCAATGTCGACTGCGCGGCGGCATGCCCCGTTCATACCGACGCGCGCGGGTACGTCACCGCCATCGAGCGCGGCGACTATGAAGAAGCGTGGTGGATAGCCAGGCAACCGAACCCCTTCGCTTCAGTATGCGGATGGATATGCGCGGCGCCGTGTGAGTCGGCTTGCCGGCGCGGCAGGATCGACGAGCCTATCGGCATACGACAGCTCAAGCGGTTCACAAACCAAATCCACGGAGTCCTTCGGAACCCGCTCGACCTCGGAAACGACCTCAAGACGCCCCAAAACTCCAAGACTGCGGGCTCAATCGCCGCGATTTTGGAGTACACCAGCAAATTCGCCGACGAGCGAAAGACAGGCGCCAGCGTTGCCATCGTGGGAGCCGGTCCTGCCGGACTCACCGCCGCGCACGACCTCTCGCTGTTGGGACATCGCAGCACGATATTTGAAGCATCTTCAGCGCCCGGTGGGGCTATGTTTATGGCCGTGCCGGAACATCGATTCGACCGGCAAATCGTCGCCGCGGAATGTCAGGCCATCCTGGAGATGCCGGGTGTCGACATTCACTACAACACTAGGGTCGGTGAAGATATCCAGCTATCCGAACTGCACGCCAGGTTCGACGCGGTCGTGCTCACGACCGGACTTTGGCGGTTGGACCGACCTGCAGTTCCCGGAGCCGACCTCGCCGGGGTCGTCCAGACCGCAAGTTTCGTCGCGGACGGCCTCACCGGACAAAAGCCGGAGGTCGGCGACCATGTCGTTGTCATCGGTGACGACGATTCCGCTTTCGACGCCGCGCGCTCGGCCGTCCGCCTGCAGCTCGCGGCGGGCAAGTCTATCGACGTGAAGCTGTTCAGCGCGTCCACCGCCCCGATGACCATCGGCGAAGGCCAGCGGCGCGAGGCGGAGCTCGAAGGTACTTCAGTCTATGCAGGCTGGGAGCTTGTTGAATGCTTGGGCAACGGCGGTGTGCAGTCCGTCAAGTGCAGACCGACCGTGCGCAATCCGGAAGGGATGGCGGAACTTGGCGTCCAGCGCGACCGAGATCGCGGCACTTGGGAGGCCGAGCTGCCAGCCGAAACCGTGATTCTCTCCAGCCTGCGAGGCGCAGACTTAGGCTACGTCGAAGAATTTCCAGACATCGAAGCGGATGAAGTTATCAAGGCTGACTCTTCGACCGGCCGAACCAGCGTAACCGGCGTTTACTCCGGCGGCGATGTCGTTTCCGGTCCGGCTACCATAATCGACGCTGTCCAGGCCGGTCACGTAATCGCCCGGAGCGTCGAAGAAGACTTCCAGAAACAGAAGCTCGTCGTAAGACGCAGCGGCCGGATGACCGTGATCCCTACCAACGACTATCTCGTCGATGGATATCTGGACATTCCGCGGCAGACTCCCGCCAGCTTGGAACCGTTCGAACGTACAGGTGACGCCCCTGTTGAGCTTGCATACGAAGAGCGGCAGGCGCGTACTGAAGCGGCGCGCTGCCTCAAGTGCAACATCCACACCGTATTTAGCTCCGACATGTGCATACTCTGCAATCTTTGCGTGGACGTGTGTCCCTACGATTGTCTTGAATTGGTCGGGCTGGACAGTCTCAAAGGTTCCGGGCTGGACTCGGCAGTTAAGGGACGTTATGGTCTCGGACTAGACTTCTTCCGCGCGAATTCCTCCGACATGCAGGAAGTTGGAACCGCCATCATGAAAGATGATGACGTTTGCACCAGATGCGGTCTTTGTGTGGAACGCTGTCCGACCGACGTAATAACGATGGAGTGGTTCTCGTTTGACGAAAGCCTTGAGCTTGCGGGGGCGGGCGCAATCTAGTGGCCGCGCAATTTAGGCGTATCTGATTGATCGGTTTACGCAATCGACTAGTCAGAGCCATCGGGAGCCCCGACGCTCCGGAGGATGTCACCGGTCAGGCGCGGGCGACCGTTAGCAACTTGCTCCTGCAGATCCACTCGGTAAAAGTCAGCCGACATAGCCTCACTTGGAAGAGCCCGTACGGCTTGGGGCTGATCGCCCTCTACATGTTCATAATCCATTTCGTTTCTGGACTTGCTCTGACCTTCTATTACGTGCCCAGCGTCGAGCGAGCTTACTTGAGCATGCTCGAATTGCAGTCGGAGGTCACCTTCGGCGCGTTCATCACGAGCCTGCACCGATGGTCGGCGCACGGCATGATCATCTTCCTCGTCCTCCACATGCTCAGAGTCTTCTATACCGGCGGTTACAAGCCTCCGCGGCAGCTTAGCTGGATCATTGGAGTGCTGTTACTGATCGTGACCGGCAAACTGGCGTTCTCAGGCTATTTGTTGCCCTGGGACCAGCAGGCGCTCTGGTCGGTGCAGGTCGCGAGTGAAGTCATCCGGTCCGGTCCCATCTTCGGAGAACACGTGCAGCGGGTCGTCTTCGGCGGACCTGACATCGGTCAGGCGACGTTGACGCGCTTCTACACCATGCACATGACAGTGCTGCCGCTGCTCTCGCTGGGACTCATAGGGGCCTATATTTGGAGCCTGCGGCAGCACGGAGGCTTCGCCGCCCCTGCTGACGAAAAGCTCAACGGAGCGCACACCTCGACCAGCGCCTACCAGACTGGACGCGGTATCCAGGGCGAGGGTGCATTCCCGCGCGACTCCGACAAGACCTACGCGCTGATGGGCTTGGTGAGAGGGTCGACCACGGCGGCGGGGTCCGGTCCTCGCGGCACTGTCATGGCTTGGCCCACCGTCTTTCTGCTTGAGCTGGCCGTTCTGGCCGGCGTGGTCCTCGTCATGGCCGCCATCAGTGCATTCGTCCACGCGCCGTTGGGACCGCACGCCGACCCGGCCATACTCAGAAATCCGGCGCTCATGCCATGGTTCCTGTCAAGCATTCAGGAGCTCACGCTCCACATGCATCCCGTCTTCGGCGGGATCATGATTCCCA
>JAPOVO010000160.1 GCA_026708165.1 Chloroflexota bacterium
CAGGGTTGATCCGAGCATTCCGGTGCGCGATCTGACCGAGGCGGAGCTGAGCAGGATTCGCGAGCATATCGACCGTCGCGTGAAGGTTGAAGGCGAGTTGCGACGTGAGATATCAATGAACATCGGCAGGCTTCGCGAGATTGGTTGCTATCGTGGCCTTCGCCACCGCCAAAACCTGCCGGTGCGTGGCCAAAGGACTCATACCAATGCCCGGACGCGGCGAGGGCATCGCCGCTCGATCGGCATTCGGAAACGACTAATCAAGAAGTAGGAATAAGAGGAGCGTAACGGTTTTTGGCGCAAAGACGTAGAAGACGGCGGGATCAGCGCATAGTCCCCGAAGGGCAAGCGCACATTCACGCCACGTTCAACAACACTATCGTCACGATCACTGACCCGGAGGGAAACGTGGTCTGTTGGGCGAGTGGGGGAAGCAGCGGGTTCCGCGGTTCGCGCAAGAGCACGCCCTATGCCGCTCAAATGACGTCGGAGAACGCGGCGCGGCAGGCTCTTGACATGGGAATGAGAAGAATCGCGGTGTTGGTGAAGGGTCCTGGCAGCGGCCGGGATGCCGCCATCCGATCGTTGCAGGCCGCGGGACTACAGGTGACGAGCATCGCCGACGTTACGCCCGTGCCGCATAACGGCCCTCGACCCCCAAAGCGGCGTCGAATATGAGATCGGGGAGTTCGATGTCTTCGATCAAGTTTGAGGCGAATCGATAGTGGCGCGCTACACGGGACCGTCCTGCAAGCAATGCAGGCGCGAGTCGGTAAAACTTTTCTTAAAGGGAGACCGCTGTTTTACTCCGAAGTGCGCCATTGAGCGGCGTAGTGGGACTCCGCCCGGTGCAGCCGGCGGCGGTCGCGGCCCGCGCGGAAGACAGCGTATCTCCGAGTACGCCGCCCAACTTAGAGAAAAGCAGAAGGTGCGGCGCATGTATGGCGTGCTGGAACGGCAATTCCGCCGCCACTTCGCCCTGGCTGTGCGCACTCCCGGCATGACCGGTGAAAATCTGCTGCGAATCCTGGAGACGCGTCTGGACAACGTCGTATATCGGACAGGAATGGCGACGTCGCGCAAACAGGCGCGCCAACTCGTCAATCACGGTCATATTCGAGTCAACGGTAGAAAGCTTGGAATCGCTTCGGCGAATCTGAAAATCGGGGATATCGTTTCGGTTAGGCCGCAGAGCACCAATCTCGACGTAATCAGGAATTCTCTCGAGCGTTCGGAGTCCATGGGTACCCCCGCTTGGCTTTCAATCGATGCGGGAACCAGGACGGCAAAGATCGTCGCGCTTCCCGAGCGCGATCAGTTGGAAACCACGATCGACGAGCAGCTGATAGTTGAGTTTTATTCGCGCTAGATCGACAGTACTTAGCTGGCGCAGGGCAATACCTTCGAGGAGGTACTTTTTTGGTTTTTGAATCGGCGCAGCCGGCTATCCGTGTAGTAGAGACCGAAGCGGATCACGGTGAATTTGTAGTAGAGCCGTTGCCTCGCGGATATGGTCACACTATCGGAAACCCACTTCGGCGGGTGTTGCTCTCATCACTCGATGGCGCGGCGATAACACGCATAACGGTGGACGGAGTTCTGCATGAGTTTTCGGAGCTCCCGTACATGCGAGAGGATGTCACCCAATTCATCCTCAACCTCAAGAACGTGCGATTGAGATTGCACGGTGACGGTCCCGTTAACGGGCTGATCGAGAAGACCGGACCTGGGGTGGTGACGGACAGCGATATTCAGATCGGTTCGGAGGTCGAGATCGTCAATCCCGATCACTATCTCGCGACCCTCGACAACGATGAGGGGGCGCTGCGAGTCGAGCTGGTGGTTGAGCGCGGTGTCGGATACAAGGGGGCCGAGGAGCAGATGCAGCGTCATGAAATAGGCGTTATTCCAATCGACGCTCGCTACACCCCGGTAACCAAGGTTCAATATGTTGTCGAGAATGCACGAGTCGGTCAGGCCACTGACTTCGACCGCCTGGTCCTCAACATCTGGACCGACGGTGCGATGCGGCCCGAGGAAGCGATTTCGCAGGCGTCGCAGATTCTGGTCGATTCGTTCTCGATGGTCACCAGAGTCGGCGCCCTCGAGATGCCGGAGCTAGATGGAGAACCGGGTGGAGTTGGTGAAAGTGGCGAGCAGGTCTTGCCGATCGAAGACCTCAGACTGTCGAATAGAGCTTTGAATTGTCTAAAGCGGCATGGAATCGAGACGGTTGACGCTTTGCTCGATATGACCGAACAGGACTTGCGCGAGCTCCGTGGAATGGGCGTGAAACTTGTCGAAGAGATTCGGGAGCAACTGGCCGAGCAAGGGCTCCAGATAAAGGACGAAGAGCCTGTGGCGGCAGGTAGCGACTAGGAATGAGACATAGGAACAAGCGGCGCGGCTTCGGTCGGTCGCCCAGTCACCGTAAGGCCATGCTCAGAAACTTGGCCCGTTCCGTGCTGATACACGGCAGCATCAAGACCACCGAGGCGAAGGCCAAAGAGGTCCGGTCTCACATCGACAAACTAATCACGCTTTCCAAGCGTGGCGACTTGCACGCCCGGCGACAGGCAATCGCCCGGATTCAAGACCCATTCGTCGTTGAAAAGCTGTTTGGCGAGCTGGCCGAGAGGTTCAAGGACCGCCCCGGCGGTTTTACGCGAAGCTATCGTCTCGGCCCGCGCGGGGGCGATGCGGCTCAAATGGTCCAGATAGAGCTGCTCTAGGACTCATGACGACCGTAAAGCTGACGATCGAATACGACGGCTCCGATTATGCGGGATTTCAGTCGCAGCAACACGAGCACACGGTGCAAGACTGTTTGGAAGCGGCGCTCCTCGCCGTTTCGGGAACTGGCATTCGAGTGCGAGCCGCCGGCCGCACCGATAGCGGTGTACACGCGGAGGGCCAGGTCGTGGCGTTCGAATACGGCGGCGCACTGCGCGTTGACGAGCTTAAGCGCGCGCTGAACGCTACTCTCCCTCGCGACGTGAGCGTGCTGACCGCAGTCGAAGCGCAGCCGGGGTTTGATCCGCGCCGTGAGGCGTCGGCGAGAGTCTACGAATACCGGATATTCAACCGCCCGGAGCGCTCGGCGCTTCAAAATCGTCGGTCTGTCTGGGTGCCTCAGTCTTTGGACGTCAATCTGATGACGCAGGCGTGCCGAGCTTTTTTAGGGAGGCATGATTTTCGCAACTTCGCGGCGGGCGAGTCGGAGCAAGTGTTCCGGCACGTCTTCGAATGCTTATGTTGGAGACAAGGCGATTTGGTGTTCATTCGGATTCGCGCCAACGCCTTCGCAAAGCGTATGGTGCGGCGCATCGCTGGAACGCTGGTCAACATCGGTCTCGGCCGTTGGGGACCGCAAGACGCAACCCTATTGCTATCCGGGGCCGAGAGTTCTATCGTAGCTCCGTCGTTACCGCCCCATGGTCTTTATTTGATAAGCGTTGAGTACGGAAAGAGGATTGACGTGTACGAGCAAAGCGCCGGATACGCGGCGATTGTGATGGCTGAAAATGCGCGCTAGGACGCATTCGGTCAAAGCTGGAGACATTCAACGCCGCTGGTGGATTGTCGACGCCAGCGGTCAGACACTCGGACGGGTCGCCTCCAAGATCGCCACCGTTCTGATAGGCAAAGACAAGCCGACCTACGCACCGCACCTGGAAAGTGGTGATTTCGTCGTCGTGGTCAACGCCGAGCAGGTCCGCACCACGGGGAAAAAGCTGCGTAACAAGCTCTATCACCGACACAGTGGATATCCCGGC
>JAPOVO010000034.1:0-2701 GCA_026708165.1 Chloroflexota bacterium
CCCGACGGCTTTCGAGGCCCCGGTTTCGGCCGGAAGGTGGGCACCACGGGGAGACCTCCATTGAAGCGACCGCACCCGGCTGCAGATGGCGGCCGGGTTTTCGTTACCGAGTTGAACCTCTTCCCACCGTAGGAGCCGGATGACCCCGCCAAGGCGTGGTGCCGAAGAAGATCACGAATCCGATGCCCATTCTGACCCGAAGCCATCTGTCGCCCTGTCTCGGGAGCAGCAGAGGCTCCATGGCGCCCTCTGCGAGCTCGGTGAGACTCTGGGCGCGATGTATCTCGGCGGACTTCAGGTCCTGCATGATCCGGCGAATCCTGATCGCGTGGCACAGTCGGCTCACAGCATGAGGGAACTGATGGAGAAGATCGGCGAAGTCGAGCTGACGACTGCGGAAGGAAGGAGCACGCGGCGCATGAAGAATGAGGTCTTCAACCTGAGAGGTGCTTTCACGCAAGCAAAGCGCAATTCGGCAGGATACTCCGAGTCCGGCGGATGGACGGGACCATTCGATGGGCATCTCTACCGCTTCCTCAAAAAGCTGAACGACTTCTTCGACTGGGTGGATTCGGATCGTCCATCTCGCAGGGCACAGTTCCAGCGGACCTTGGTTCACCTCGATCCCTCCGGTCGCCCCCTGGCCAAACCGCTTCGCGACAGACGCTATCGTGCTTGGAGAGAAATGTGGGATTTCTTCCAGGACACGTCACACCACCGCGCTTTCCCCGGCATCGACGAATTCCGCAGGAGGATCGGGGAGCTCGAGGTTTTCCTGGCCAGCGTGCTGGTCCCCAGAACCTTCGACGACATGGACGCAATCGACGCTCTCCTGAAGGAGGCCGGCGATGCCTAGCCCCGCCACCGTCGCGAAAGCCCTGGAGCTGATAGAGAGGGGTGCCGAAAACCACGCGTATTTCTTCTCCAAGCTCAAGTCGCCTCAGTGGATCGAACCCTTGGTAGAGGCGGGCTTCTTCAAGGACCCTCCTTCGCCAAGGAAACATGGTGACTATGTCAGCTACCCCACATGGCCTGAGTCGAAGTACCTGAAAAGGATGGCCCCAATCGCACCGACCCGGGTGGCTGAAGTGATCGGTCGGATTCCCGACACCGACAACATCAGCGTTCACGAAGACCTGGCGCGGGCGGTGATTCATCTCTCGGCCCGCCCGATGGCAACTTGGGCCACCAACGAAGCCGATTGGATATCGAGACGGCCGCATATCGACTATCCGCTTAGCGAAGCCCTGGGAGCCGTGATCGAACGCCTGGCTGGTGTGGGAATGGCCGACGCCGCCATGGACTTGGCCCGCTCGTTGCTTACCATCCGCTGTGTCGCAGACCCGGGTCGCCATGGCTTCGTTCGCGAGCCTTCTCAACCATACGAGAACCGTGTGGAGCCGCCGATTGGTGAGTCGGCAGGCGAGGAAGACGCGGAAGTTGAAGAGCTGGCCGCCCCAATGGTGGCAACGCTTTCCAGCCGGATTGTCGGCCGATTGAGTGAGTACGAGTACCGTCAGTTTGTCGAGCGCCATGTGCCGGTCCTGCTCACACACGGCGGAATTGGAGCCTTCGAGATGCTGTCCGATCTGCTGGAGAACGCAATAGAGTCGGACAAGCTGCGCAGATACGACACGGCGATCTGGCGCCCGGCGATTGAGCCACACGCCCAAAACGACGGCGATGACGTAGCCGATGCCCTGATCGACACCGTTCGGGACGCGTCCAAGCAGCTGGTCGACGCCGGGGTCCCACTCGAAACCGTTGTTAAGTCTCTGGCTCGGCGGACATCGCCAATGTTCAAGCGGATGATTCTGTACCTGGCTTCGGAAAAGCACGACCAGGATCCTGAGTTGGCGGCGGAACTGGCGGTCTGTGAGGATCACTTCCGGGATGAGCGTTTGCTGCACGAATACAGCAGGCTTCTCGGTGCCGTCTTTCCGGCATTGGATGGTGTCAGAAAGAACCGAGTGATGAAGTGGATCAGTGACGGACCACCGTTCACGGACTCGTTCGTCGGAGATGATGAGCAGCCTCGCACCAGGACGATCTACTGGCAGGCTCGCCGACTTGCCTGGATACGTGAACACCTGGACGACGAGTGGCAGAAACGCTACGCCCGGATCGTCGAGGAAGTGGGCGAACCCGAACATCCGGACTTCACCTCGTACACGACGAGCTGGATCGGTCCTTCGAGCCCCCTGGGAGCCAAGGACCTGGAATCCATGGGGGTCGGCGAGGTCCTTGCGTATCTGGCATCGTGGAAGCCGACGGGCGACCCGATGTCACCGGATCGCGAGGGTCTTGCACGCGTCCTGGAAGAAGTGGTCGGGCGTTCCCCGGAAGAATTCCTGACAGTGGCCGACTCCTTCCTGTCGCTACGTGTGCGATATGTGGAAGCCCTGTTGCGGGGGTTGTGTCAGGCCGTCCATGAAGAACGCATCATCGATTGGACCTCGGTAATGGCGCTCCTTTCGGAGATCTCAATACGGCATCGCACCGAGAGTGGATGGCGGGAGGCACGCCTGGAGAGCGTGAGACTCCTCGAAGCGGGCCTGAAAGACGACCTGATTCCCCTGGGCCTGCGGAGGGCTGTTTGGGCTGTCATCGACTCGTCGGCGGACGATTCGGACCCCTCTTGGGAAGACCCGGAATCCACCCTGGACGTCGCGACGAGGTCGATCAACACCGTTCGGGGGAA
>JAPOVO010000034.1:2711-3773 GCA_026708165.1 Chloroflexota bacterium
ACTCTGCAGCCTTCGACCTCAACAGGATACCTGAGGTTAGGGCGAGACTCGAACATCATCTCGATCCAGGACTGGAGGCTTCACCATCGGTTCGCGCAGTGTACGGGCAGTGGTTCCCGCACCTGACTTTGCTCGATGCGCACTGGACCAGGCGGAATGTGGAAAGGATCTTTTCGGACCGATTCCCGGAACTCCGAGATGCGGCCTGGGAGACCTACCTCCGCTCTTGCCGCGTCTACAACACACCATTCGAGTTGCTCCGCGACGAGTATGCGGCCGCGGTGCATCGTCTTCCCGGGAATGGCGGACGTAGTGCAACAACAAGAGGGCACCCCGAGAGACGCCTTGGGGAGCACCTGTTGATCTTGGCGGGCCGGGCGATTCTGTCCTGGTCGGACGAGGACGCCCTCTTGAGGCTGTTCTTCGAGAAGGCCAAGCCGCAGGACGTCCAGGGCGCGATAGGCCGAATAGGAAGGGAACTCTGCCAAGAGGAGATTGAGCTCCCCAGGGATGCATTGGAGCGATATCGATCACTCACCGAGGAGCTCCTTGCCCTCCTGGAGGCAAGGGGACGGGAGCGGATGGGGCATTTGAGGTCGCTGGGATGGTGGATTGCTTCGGGCCGCTTCGACCCGAAGTGGACGCTGACGTGCCTGGAACGACTGATCGAACTCGCCGGCACCGCCACGCCGTACTTTGAGGTGATGGAATGCCTGGTTGAACTGTCCAAAGACCATCCCGTCGGGACTTTCGAAGTCCTGAGATCATGGCTGAACGCGGAGCAGGTCGAACGACCAAGGCTGCTCCGACGCAACGAGGCCGCACGTACGATTCTCACAGGAGCGCTGGCGAACCGCTCGTCGAGTGCCGAAGCGCGTGCGCTAATCCAAAGGCTTGGGGCGCAGGGGTATCTGGGTTTCCGGGATCTTTTGGAAGAGTGACCGGCTGAGGGTGGGCTTGGGTCGGGCGTTCTTGAGGACCAGGCTATTCGTCCCCCCGGTCCAACGCCCACAGCTGCACGTATTCCACACCCAACTCATCCTCCACCAACCCGAGCACGTA
>JAPOVO010000219.1 GCA_026708165.1 Chloroflexota bacterium
GCTCGAACCTGCCGGGATAGTCGACCGCCGCCACCACCGGCAGCGGCGCGATGTCGACCTGGCGCCGCACGGCCAGCGAGAGCATCACACGCGGCGAGGCAACCGATGAATTGGCGCGTACCTCATCATCGTCAAAGAAGGGCTCGGTGTTGAGATACGGAATGCGACCGATCCTAGGCCGCATAGACCCGCTCCACGTTGTAAGTGGCGTCGCGTTCGACTGGAACTTTGCCCGCGTCGCGGATCAGATGGACCATCCGGTCCCTGGCGATGCCGAGCGGACTGGCGGCCAGCGCCGCGTGGGCAATCCGCTCTTCGCCAATGGTGCCGTCCAGATCGTCAGCGCCGAAGTTTAAGCCGATGGACGCCGTAGACTCGCCCGTCATCACCCAATAGGACTTGATATGCGGAAAGTTATCCAGCATCAGTCTCGAGGTCGCCAGCGTTCGAAGATCGTCCATGGGCGTGGCGTGGCGTTCGACCAGCCTTGTCGTTCCGACCTGGTACTCCAGTGGAATGAAGCAGAGATAGCCGCCGGACTCGTCCTGAGCTTCACGAAGGCGGATCAGATGATCGACTCGCTCGGCATGTGTCTCTATGTGTCCGTATAGCATGGTGGCGTTCGACTGGATGCCCATCGAGTGTGCCATCGTGTGAATCTCTATCCAGCGGTCAGCTCCGCACTTGCCACGAAACAGCTCTCTGCGAACGCGCTCCGAGAACACCTCCGCGCCGCCGCCCGGCATCGAATGCAAGCCGGCGTCGATCAACCGTTCGAGAATCTCTTGATCGCTCAGCTTCCAGCGCTTGTGGAAGTAGTCGATCTCGGCCGCCGTGAACGCCTTGATCTGCACGTTCGGACGCTCTGACTTAATCGTTCGCAGAAGGTCCTCGTACCACTCGAACCGCCAGTCGGGATGATGCCCGCCGACGATATGCACCTCGCGGAGATCCGGATGGATGCTGTTCAGGATGTCTTCGACCGAGTGCTCGTAGGCGTGCGAATCTCCCTTCTTGGCCGCAAAATCGCAAAACGAGCAAGACAGGACGCAGATGTTGGTCGGGTTGATGTGCACGTTGAGCACGAAATAGACGCGATCTCCGGAGACGGCCCTGGAAGCGTGATCCGCTATCTGTCCGAGGCCCAGCAAGTCGGGAGTTTGCAGCATCGCAAGCCCGTCTTCGCGGTCGAGACGGCGGCCCGCCTGGACCTTCTCCCAAATGCGATCAAGCGCGAGGTCCCGAAAGCTCTGTTCCGTGCGCGGTTCCAGATCAAGCATCTTGCGAGACTCCATTGTTACCAGCGGCGCCGCCCGGTTCGATTTCAGCCCCAACGCTTCGCAGCAGGGTTACGCAAAGCTCCGGCATCTCCGCTTCGAGAGTTTTCTTGTTGCCGGTTCGCAGCCACTCGGTCACCACCTCGGCGATCGCCCCGAACCACGCCCGTGACACGAGCCGGCAATTCAAGGGATCGATCGCGCCTTCCGCTATGGCCGCATCTAGCTGCGTCTCGATCAAGCGCGCAAATCGGCCCCGCATCACGAGAATCGTATCCTGCAAAGGAGAGTTGCCGGCAGGCAGCTCCACCAATGCGATACGCGCCATCCGGCGATGCTTGGCGAACGTTGACAGCACGGTCGTAAGCGCCGCGTCGAGTCGCTCCAAGGCCGTCCGCTTGGGCGATATGGCTTGCTGCACCTTGTTTTCGAGACGGTCCGCCAGCCGGACCAGCACGGCCTCGAAGATGTCGCTCTTGCTGGGAAAGTGGAAATACGCCGCGCCCTTGGAGCGGTCGGCAGCTTCGACGATATCGTCCATCGCCGCGCCGTGATAACCGCGGTCGGCGATTATCTCCTGCGCCGCATCGAGCAACAGCGTGCGCGTTACCTCCGAGCGAGACTGCCGCCCCTGCGGAGGACCTTTGACAGCCAATGTCCACCTTCCGAAAAAATACCGACCGGTCAGTCGGTTTTTAACCCGCGGCGAACCCGTTTGTCAAAGGAACTATGTCACCGCCGATACAGCCTTGTACACCCGCCAGCTTCAACAGTTGCCGGACACCTTCACCTCCGCACGGATACCGCGCATTCCTGCGACAACGGGAGATTCGGTCGAGCTCGACGCGTCAGCTCTGGTCGAATCTAGCCGAACGGCGCGGGCGGGCGGTGGTGCGCCCAAGGAGCCGCCTGCTCGAAGGCTGCCGACGCCCGCAAGACGGTGTACTCGTCGAACCTGCGCCCCACTATCTGCAACCCGACCGGGCGGCCGTCACCAGTGAATCCGCACGGAACGCTGGAGGCGGGCTGTCCCGTCATGTTGAAGGGATAGGTGAACGGCGTCCAACCGAAAATCGAGATCTTCTTACCATTCAACGTTTCGGGATTGTCGACTCCTATCGGAAGAGGCGGGACCGCCACCGTGGGGGTCAGCAAGATATCGAAATCGCCGAGGATTTCCCCCATCCGCTGCGTCAGCCGGCGCCGCACGTGACCCGCGTTGGCGCAGTCTATGGCCGACAGTTTGAATCCGGCTTCGACAAATTCCAGATATCCCGGCTCCATGATGTCGCGCACGCGGTCAAGATCGTCTTGATGCGCCGAGGCGAACTTCATGGCGAACAACGTATACCAGGCCGGAGAAGGATCATCTAACGCGACATCGACCTCCTCAAACTTGCTCCCAAGGCTTCCCATTTTCCGCGCCGCGCGCTCGGTTATCTCGGCGACTTCAGCGTCGACCGTTGCAAATCCGAGAGTGGGACTCCAGCCTATTCGCAGGTCGCTTACGTCGGTCATGCGCGCAGCATCCTGAAAGCTGGATGGCGGCGGCGGAAGTGTGCTCATGTCCCGTTCGTCGGGACCGGCCATCACGTCGAGCATCAGACCGGCGTCCTCGACCGTACGGGTCATGGGACCGGCGTGCGACATCCATTCCAGACCGATATTGACGGGGTACTGCGGCACCCGACCCAGGTTCGGCTTCAGTCCAAAGATTCCGGAAAAGGACGAAGGAATCCGTATCGAACCGCCACCATCGCTGCCCACCGCAAGCGGCCCAAGTCCCGCCGCGACCGCCGCGCCGGCGCCTCCGCTCGATCCGCCGGGCGAGTGATCGAGACTCCATGGATTGCGCGTCACGCCGAAGACCTGATTGTGAGTGACCCCCATGTGGCCGAACTCGGGCGTATTGGTCTTTCCCACGACGATCGCACCGGCGCGTTTTAGCCGTGCGACGAGCGGGCCGTCGGCTTCCGGGACGTCGTTTTCGTGGATCCGAGAACCGAACGTGGTCCTGATCCCCTTGGTCGCGATCAGGTCCTTGATCGTCACCGGCACGCCCCCCAGCGGACCGGGGTCTTGCCCCCTCGCCAGTGTCGCATCGACCGCCTCGGCAGCTTGCAGCGCGTCGTCCGCCGTCACCGTAACCACCGCGTTAAGTGGGCCGTCTATGGCCTCGATACGGTCGAGCACGGCTCGTGTTACCTCAACGGCGGAAAGCTCCCTGTTCCGCACGAGGCCTGCGATTCGTGTACCTGGCGTGAAGCAAAGCTCGTCGTTTTTCACCTGACTTCCCCGTAATTCTGAGTCTCGGAACAGCGGTAGTCGTGGGCATTATGGCCCGATTCACGGCCGGAGCGGAAAGACGCCCTCGAAGACATCGTGCACGGTCTGCCCTGACGCTTAGAACAGACTCTTCACGCCGGCCTCCCGGATCATCTCCAGCACGGCCCGCAGGTCCCGCGCGACGCGT
>JAPOVO010000190.1 GCA_026708165.1 Chloroflexota bacterium
CCATCGTCCGCCGCCCGAGCTTGAGGAGCAGGCGACCTCGACCGAGATGTTTGCGACTGGCCTGAAGGTGGTCGACCTGATCGCGCCGTTCACCCGGGGTGGAAAGACCGGCGTTTTCGGCGGCGCGGGCGTCGGTAAGACCGTAATCATCATGGAGCTCATCAACAACGTCGCCAAGTCTTACGGTGGCTACTCCGTGTTCTGCGGCGTGGGCGAGCGCACTCGCGAGGGGACGCAGCTCATTGGCGAAATGCGCGAGGCCGAGGTCATGGACAACACCATGATGGTCTTCGGCCAGATGAACGAGTCGCCCGGCGCGCGGCTGCGAGTGGCCTTGGCGGGCCTTTCCATGGCGGAGTATTTCCGCGATGAAGAAGGCCAGGACCTGCTGCTCTTCATCGACAACATATTCAGGTTCTCCATGTCCGGGTCCGAGGTGTCGGCGCTGCTCGGCAGAATGCCCTCAGCCGTCGGTTACCAGCCTACGCTCAGCACCGAGATGGGCGACTTGCAGGAGCGCATTACCTCCACGTCCAAGGGAGCGATTACGTCCTTCCAGGCGATATATGTTCCGGCGGACGACTACACCGATCCCGCACCGGTCGCCACGTTCGCCCACCTCGACGCGACCATTCGGCTCGAACGGTCGATCGTTGAGCGTGGAATCTACCCCGCCGTCGACCCCCTGACCTCCACGTCGAAGATCCTCGATCCACGCGTCGTCGGCGACAACCACTATCGGGTCGCCCGCGGCGTGCAGCGAGTCCTGCAGAGATACCGTGAGCTGCAGGACATCATCGCGATTCTGGGTATCGAAGAGCTTTCCGAGGAGGACCGGCAGACCGTGGCCCGCGCCCGGCGGATGGAGAGGTTCCTCTCGCAGCCCATGAACGTCGCTGAGCGGTTCACGGGCATAACGGGCGAGATAGTTCCCATTGAGGAGACTATTCGCGGATTCGACGAAATACTCGCCGGCAAACACGACGATCTGCCCGAGCAGGCCTTCTACATGGTCGGGACGATAGACCAGGCGGTGGCGAACGCTCAGCGAATGCGAGACGCCGCTTGAACCGGCCCGAGGCAAAAATAGTTCCGACAGAAACTGCTTTGGTCTGACCAGTGGCGAAACTCTCGGTAGAGCTTGTCACGCCGGAACGGCTTCTTGTCGACGAAGTCAACGTCGACATGGTCATCGCTCCGGGAGTGGCTGGGCAGCTTGCCGTCCTGCCTAACCATGCCCCGCTCATAACTGAGTTGGAGCCTGGGGTGATAGTTCTCCGGCGAGATGACGCCGACCAGTTGCTCGCGGTCAGCGGCGGCTTCTTCGAGGTCTTGCGCAACAAGATTACCGTCCTCGCTGACACCTCGGAACGGTCGGCCGAGATAGATCTTGAGCGAGCCCAGGCGGCCCGCGACCGCGCCTTGCAGGACTTGTCGGCGCCGCTCGAGCCCGGAGACGCATTGCGGGCGCGAATTGCTCTGCTTCGCGCAATAGCCCGAATACGCGCTGCGGAGAGAGCTGGCCGCTAGAATAGGCCAATGGCCACGCGTGCAGCTTCGTCAGAATCTGGCGGCCGGGCGATACCCGATCAATTCGTCGTCACCGGCGGAGCGCGGCTTGAGGGCAACGTGGCAATCCCTGGCGCCAAGAACGCGATATTGCCGATCATGGCCGCCTGCCTGCTGACCGACGAGCAGTGTCACCTGACAAACGTGCCGCTGATCGAAGATGTCGAGATCATGGCCGAGCTTTTGCGTGGCCTCGGCGCCGAGGTGGAGCTTGACCACGCACGGCATGAGATGTCTGTCTCGGCGCGTGGGATCACGTCGTTCGAACCCGATTCTCCTCTTGTCACCGAGATGCGTGCTTCGTTCCTGGCGACCGGCCCGTTGTTGGCCCGATTCGGCCGATTCGACTGCGTCCACCCAGGCGGCTGCGCGATCGGATACCGCCCTGTAAGCGTCGATATTCACGGGTTCCGCGCCATGGGGGCGACAATCCGAATTGATCACGACCGTTACAACGCTACCGCCGACAATCTCACCGGCGCGCGAATCTATCTCGACTATCCCAGTCACACGGGAACCGAAAACCTGATTATGGCCGCCTGTCTGGCCGAGGGTACGACCACGGTCGTCCACGCCTCCCGCGAGCCGGAAGTCCTCGAACTGGTCCGGTTCCTTCGCTTGATGGGCGCGAAAATAACCGGCGAGGGCACTAGCGTCATCGAAATCGAGAGCAGCCGCAGGCTTCACGGCACATCCTTCAGCATCATGCCCGACCGGATAGCCGCGGGTACGCTTGCCATCGCTGGCTCGATGTGCGGCGGTGAGGTGGAGCTCACAAACGTTGTGCCGGAGCTGCTGGAGCCTGTGCTCTACAAGCTGCGCGCGGCGGGTGTCGAAACGAGCGCTACCGAGCGCTCGGTGGTAATCCGGTCGGACGGCAAGCTCCGCGGCACCGAAGTCCAGAGCATGCCCTATCCGGGCTTCCCCAGCGACAATCAGGCGGCCATGGGGGCGCTGCTTACCCAGGCCCGCGGCACGAGCACGATCGTCGAGCGGGTCTTCGAAGACCGGTTCAGCTACGTCGGGGGATTGCGGGAGCTTGGAGCCGACATCACCGTTAACGCGAACCGCGCGGTCGTCACGGGTCCAACGCGGCTCACCGCTACCGAGCTCTCCGTCGACAACGACCTGCGCGCCGGCTCCGCTCTGATCCTCGCAGGTCTCGTCGCGGCCGGGGAAACAACAATACGCGACGCGCGTTACATACATCGCGGTTTCGAGGACCTCGCCGCCGATCTGACTCAGCTGGGCGCGAAGGTCGAAGCCTCGACCTTTGTCGAGTCCCTCGTGTGAGACCAAGATTGGGGCGGCCGTAGCCGCGTGATTTTCGGTTCCAGCCAGTTAGGCGTTGACCTGGGAACGGTCAACGTGGTCGTCTACGCCAGAGGCAGGGGGATTGTCATCAACCAGCCATCGGCGGTCGCGGTAAGCATGCCCGACCGCAAGCTGCTCGCTGTCGGGCAGGCGGCCCGAGAGATGGTGGGGCGCGCTCCGGGCAGTATCCGAATACTGCACCCGATGCGCGATGGCGTCATAGCCGACTATCTCGTCACTGAAGCCATGCTGCGATATTTCATTGAGCGGATCTGTGGAAGGTTCAGGCTGTTTCAGCCGGAGATGATGATATCCGTTCCGACCGGCGTAACGGGCGTCGAGCGCCGCGCGGTCCGGGACGCCGCTCTCGCCGCCGGATGCAAGGAGGCTGGCCTGATCCCCGAGCCGCTCGCTGCGGCTATCGGGGCGCGAATCCCCATCTCGGCTCCATCAGGCAATATGGTCGTTAACGTTGGCGGGGGCACCTCCGAGATCGCCGTCATCTCACTCAACGACATTGTCGTCTCAAACTCGATTCGGGTGGGCGGCAACAAGATCGACGACGCTATTTCCAACTACATACGCAGGGAGTACAACCTGCTTATCGGCGACCCAACCTCGGAGCAAATCAAGATATCCATCGGCAGCGCAATCCCGATGTCCGAATCGATCCCGGCGGAAGTCCGTGGGCGCGATCAAGTGGCCGGACTCCCGCGAACCATCACAATTACGTCGGACGAAATCACTCAGGCGATCTCTGAGCCGGTGAACTCGATCGTTCGGGGCGTAAAGCAGGTACTGGATCCGATTCTCAAGTTCGACAAGGACGGCAACCTGCTGAAGAGCTTCGGCGGCG
>JAPOVO010000022.1 GCA_026708165.1 Chloroflexota bacterium
AATCATGCCCGAAGTAGACCAGGACGGACTTAATGGCCGCATCGTCCAATGGGACGCTCGGGGAATAGCCTCCGCCGTGCTCGATACGCTCGGCGATCCGGAGGCGCAGTCCTCGATGGGCGCTTTGAGCGTGGAAGCGGTCAGGCCGTTCGCCAGAGACATAACTCTGGAGCGCTACGCGGCGGCTTACCGGGAACTGGCCCTCAGCAACTCAAAGAGGCTCGCGGCTTGAAAGTTCTAATGATCGTCCAGGAGTTGGATGAATCGAGCAGCGTATTGCGCGTAGCGCACGACTGGGCCGAAGCGATTTCCTTCAGAGTGGATGAACTCGTGGTCGCCGCCGCACGCGTCGGCACGTTCCAGCTTCCCGACAACGTTAGCGTCACACCGCTGCGCCGCACCGAGGGGGTCTCTGCCAAGCGCGCGGCGGTTGCGCTCGCCGCCGAGCTTGGGCGGCGTGTCTCGACCAAAGGCGTCGATCTGGTATTCGCGCACATGGTACCGGCTTACGCTTTGATGGCTGCGGCCTTTGCCAAACCGGTGGGTGTGCCCGTATGCCTCTGGTACGCCAGCCATGGACTCTCGAACCGGCTCCGAATCGCCCACCGAATCGTCGACGCCGTCGCGACCGCATCGACCGACAGTTACCCTCTGGAAGGCGATAAGGTCGCAGTTCTGGGTCACGGTATTGACGCGTCGCGATATACGGCAGCAGGCGTCGCCAAATCTGATCCTCCGGTCATAATCGCCGCCTCTCGAATCACACCCACGAAGCAGGTCCATCTGGCGGTAGATGCGCTCGGACACGCCGTGTTGCGCGACCACCCCGGTACCCCAGTCCTGGAAGTGGCGGGAACGCCGTTCCACGATGGCGACCGCGACTACATGCGATACCTGCGTAGACGTGTCGACGAATTGGAATTGACGGAGAGAGTCCGGTTCCTTGGCGCCGTGCCCGGCGACGAAATGCCGTTGGCGCTGGCCCGGACGCATGTCGCCCTCTCACTTCGAGAAATGCCTTCGCTGGACAAGAACGGCCTTGAGAGTCTGCTGGCCGGAGTGCCCACCGTATCCAACAATCCTTCGTACAAGCCGGTCGTCGGACCGTTCGCGGACGATCTCTACATTGAGGGCAGCGATCCGGCAGCCCTGGCCGCCAGAATCGCCCATCTACTCGACAACGCGGAATTGCGCGCGCGAATTGCCGCATCCCTGCGGCGGACTGTCGAAGCCGATCACGGACTGACAGGATTTGCCGATCGTCTGGTTGGCCTCTTCGAAGCCGTTTGCCGCGGCGCTTTTCCACGTTCGGCCCAACCGGCGGCTGGAGGCTAAACGCAAATTGATAGGGAAATGGGGTCGACTGCTAGCCCGGCTGGTTTTCCAGCTTCCCGACTTCGCATGGTTTAGTCCATACGACCGAGCCGTAGCCCGGCTGCGCCGCGTGGCATTGGCGCTAGACGGCCAAGTTTCCGTTGGGCGCGGCGTAAAGCTGCATCCGAGGTTTTATTACCCGCGAGACATGTCTGTCGTTCTCGGCGATGGTTGCGAGAGCAAGCGCGACGCTCGAGGCGTTCGGGGATAAGGGGGCACCAGTCCCGCCGAGCTTCAAATCGGAGCCAAAACCGAGGTCCTGTCCGGCTGCCGGATCGATTGCTCCGGCTCGGTGACAATCGGAGAAGCGTCTCATGTAGGCCGCGACTGTCAGATAATCACTCACAAGCACGAAACGGCCAGCCGCGACACGCCGGTCTTGCGCGCGGCCATCTCTACAAGTCCGGTGACAATAGGCGACGACGTGATGATCTACAGCGACGTTGTAATCCTCCCGGGAGTCCATATCGGTAATGGGGCAGTAGTGGCCATTCGGTCAGTCGTAACAAGCGACGTCGAGCCCCACCAAATCGTCGCCGGAGTCCCGGCCCGAGCAATCGGCGAGCGCGTGTGACGGATCCGCAGGCAACGCTCCCCGTTCGAAAGCACAGCACAGAGGTGTTGGAGGCTCTAGTCCGGGTCTCTGACAATATGCACGCCGCTACTGCGGCGACAGGCGAGCTAGTATGTCCCGAGCACAGAATCGATCACACGGGGCGCTCGGCGCGATCCATCGTCATCGACGGCTTTCTGTATGCGACAACCGGTGACCCCCAATATCTAAACCGGGCAGAATCGCGCGCCGTAACAATTGCCAACCGGCTGACCCAAGACCCGGATCATGGCACGTGGATATACCATCCAGGCAGACTGCATCCCGCCAATAACTCCAACAACGTCATCGACAGCGGCGAGTGTACCGACGCTTTATCGACCCTCATACTTCGGTTTGGGGATGAGATCGCCCCGGACCTCCAGGGTCTTGCGATCGAAGCGATTACCAAAAATTGCGAGTCCTATCTCCTCAACGCGGTTGTATCGAAGGAGGTAACCAACCAGCGGGTATGGGGCGCTGCCGGACTGGCGGCAGCCTTCAGCCTTACCGGCGAGCCAAGCTGGAAAGCCGCGGTAGTCGAATCCGTCGAAAGATGTATCGACGACCAGAACCCCGATGGTTCGTTTCCCTACCACCCGTCCCCAATCCGCTTCGGCATTCACGAAGGGGCGGCTGGCGTCAGCGTCTACTATCAATCGCGGGTCCTGGCTTTTGCGGCGTACGCACTCTCGCTTTGCGGGGAGCTTGAGAAGTTTCGACGCCCCCTGCAAGCCGGCCTCGACTTCCTTCGCGCGGCCTCCATGCCCAGCGGCTACAAGCCGCTTGCTATCGAGTCCAAGCGATGGTTTTGGGCTGGCGACATGGAAGCAGGCAGCCATCCCTACGACATCTACGCGCTCGCCGCCTTGGGGAAGTTAGAAGACGTTCGAGATGAAATCAGCGTCAAATGCGCGCGCCTGCTGGAAACGCAGGACGACGATGGCGCCTTTCGTGGCATGCCCACGGGTGATCCCGGCTTTCTGTGCCGTCATTTCCACACAGCGGACGTGGCTTGGCTGGCGCGCGCCTGCGAGAAAACCGATATACAACCGGACTTCGCTAACGGCGCATTGCCAGCAGGCGATTCCGTGCGCCTTTTCCCGAACGCCGGACTCATTCGCATGCAGACTCGTGCTACGTGCGCGCTGATTGCCGCACGCCCCGAGCCTCGCAACCTTCTGTGGGGAGCCGCGGCCGACCACGGCGAGGTTGTCTATCTCGGCAAGCGCCGTCGTGGATGGCAAAACGAGGCCGTCGGGGCAGGGAGCGGTGGGACAGGCTGGTCTTCGTCCGAAAGATTAGGCGTTCAAGACAGCTTAGGCGCCATGCTTAGAACAAACCGACTAGACAGCGATCTGCGATTTCGACTGCACGTGGCAAGGAGCATCTGGCATTCGGGACGCAAGCTGCGGGCGGTCATTCAACTGGCCCGTGATATTCGCCAACTTCTCACTGACGCCTTTGGACCACAATTCAGGAGCCGGTTCTGGCGATGCTGGCAAGCAACCAAATCGCCCAATAGGGCAACGGTGGTAGGCGGAATGGCGAACATGGAAGGCAACATGCTTGAAGGCGTGGCCATTCGGCGAGACTATGAAATCAACGAGCAAGGTCTAGGCGTGATCGAAACGCTGGAAAGCGAGTCGCCAATAACTGACCTTTCGTACTCTCCTCCCGAAGGAGTGGACAGCCTCGACGTGGAATCCGCCTGGGAGTGGTCTGCCAGCCGAGGCGGGCTGCGAATTCAAGCAGATCAAAGACCCGGGAC
>JAPOVO010000321.1 GCA_026708165.1 Chloroflexota bacterium
GCGCCCCTCCCACGTCTTCCTGAGTTTTTCGCGAGACTTATTCGCGCAATAGCACAGCGCTCTTCAACGCCGGCTTGTCTGTGCCGGACTCCCGCAGCAAAACCCCGTCGCGGAATTGAATACGGTTTGGGAGTACAGGGAGCCAGTTAGGGGCGTTAGCTAACCGCGGTAGGGCAATCTGATCTTGGGATTGCCAGTTCGCATGGATATTTCCGCCGCAAAACAGACTTCGAATGTGTTTACGGCATCGTTGAGATCGACGTGCGAATCGACGTCCTGGAGGATACAGTCGACGAGGTGATGCATCTGACCCATGGGCGGTTCCGAGACGCGGTCGCTTCTAAACGGGGCGGATGGAACGTCTATCCAATCGTTCTGCTTCGGCGTGAATGCTGTGTACAGGCGGCCGTTGCTAAACGTCCCCTCGGTCCCGAAGATGTCTATGTTGAACGTATACGGTCTGCGTCCTTCGGCGATACTCGAAACCTTGCCGATGGCACCGTCATCGAACTCCAAGAGCGTGACGGTGTTAGCGGTGGCCGGATTTTCGGGGTTTATGTCGAAGCCCCACGCCGCCACTGATGTCACGTTGGCGCCGAGGAGGTAACGCGCCAGGTCGACGGCATGACTTCCGTTCAACAGCATGGCGGATTGGGGGTATATCCATGGGCCGTCGACCCCCCACTGGAAGAGGGTGTTCCACTGATCGACTTGTATGTAAAAGATCTCGCCCAAGGCACCTGAATCGACGAGCGCCTTGGCATTGACGAGTACGTCGTGCCAGCGCAGCACGAAACTAACGACCGTCTTGACGCCGGCTCGATCGATCGCACGCTCGAGCTCGTGAAGCTCCTCGAAACTGCAGGCCGCGGGAGTTTCGATCAGCACGTGCTTTCCGGCTTGGGCGGCGAGGATGGACTCGCCGGCGTGGAGCTCAGCCGGAGTGCAGACGGAGACGATGTCGATGTTTTCGTTGCTGAGGAACTTCTCGTAATCGGTGTAGATCGGGCAGTCCGCGCCGAACATCTCACGTTTGGCGATTGCGGAGGCTTCGGTGCGGCTACCGATAGCGACGACATTCACATTTGGATTTTCGGAATAGGCCGTTAGATGCCACACGGACTGAGGCCCGGCGCCCCAGATGGCGGCTCCCAGGGAGCGTTCTTTAGAACTCAAAGCCCGTGAGTCCTGGTGGCGCCACGGGTAGAGCTTGCAGAGCCAGACCTACATACGCGTCGGTGCTTGTAGCCTTCACCCGGCTGAGAGTGTCGGTTCAGAATCCCACCCTTCGAGTCGATAGGACGGAGTTCTCCGGATATTAGAGCAAAACACAGCCTCAGTTCGATGCGTTGGTGGACGGTAATCATCTGTCCTCTCGTCGGCGGTATGCCAGCTGTCGGTACCTGCCTGGCCGCGGTGGGCAAGGGCCGGCAGACTCGTACCTAACCGCCCGGAAGCTGGGATTTGGGGAATTTGACTACTATCGTGTACTTGGGATCGACGACGTTGCCGACCCGAATCCGGCATACCTGCGACAGAAGCTGAAACGCCTCCCACCGGTCGAATCCGTAGTCGCGTTCCAGCCAGAGAACCATTTCCGTCTTAGCGATCCTCACGGCGTCGATGAGCGGACGAGTGTTTCCAACAGTCATGATGTGGTCGTCGTTTTCGAATCTCGGCCAGGACAGGGGGTAGTCTTTTACCAAGTCGACGGTGAGCTCGGTGACGGTCGATGCTTCGAGCGCAACCCCGCAGGCCTCGCCGTCACCCTGCGCAGCGTGTCCGTCACCAAAGAAGAGCAGCGCGCCCGGGACGAAGACGGGGAGATAGACGGTTGTACCGGGCGCGGTCTCGATGCAGTCCATGTTGGCGCCGTGATTGGCGGGCGTGAGCGAGTCGATGGTTTCGCCGAACCTGGGACAAACGCCGATACAGCCCAGAAAGGGATGCAACGGGATGGTGGCGCGTCCAAGGCTGCTTGAGGGCAGGTCTATCGACGCTTCGGTTAGATCGTCGTTGTAAGTCCAGCGGAACTCCATCTCGGGCAGGGGCGGGTTCAGGCCGGTCGGCCCGGTCACTTCGCCCTCGACTCCAAGCACGCCGAAGCCGGGAATGAAGCGCGACCAGGCCCAGCCGCGGGTCAATTGAACAGAGTCGATCTTTACGGCGAGCATGTCGCCGGGTTCCGCGCCCTCGACGAATACCGGTCCTACCTGCGGATTGACGTCCAGGAACTCGATGCTCCCGTCGCTCTGCATCTTTTCTGGCGGCATAGGGTTGCCCTCGTCATCCCAGCCCAGCGCGTCAACCGTCTTGGAGCGCACGGAGTCGCCGGGGGAGATTCTCGCAACCGGCGGATGGGGGCCGTAGGTGAAGTAATAGACGTCTTGCTCTAGTTCGTGGACTGTCCTGGCCATCGTTCCCCCCTTCGACGGGCTCAGGGCAGGCCCTTGGCGCCGCCGGGTCTTGCGGTTCGGTAAATTTGCCCGATCCTGTCGGAGGATGCCAGTTTCCCACGGGCTTGCGTTAGTCGCACTTGTTGCGTGAATGCGATTGTCAGCCGCGTGCAGCGGCTTGGCCGATGGCTCCAGAGCGCTCCAGCCGGTCAAGCTCCTCCGAATCGAGATCCAGCAACTCGCTCAGCACATCCCGGGTATGAGCGCCTAGTCGGGGGGCGGGATTCCGAACGTCGTCGTCAAAGCCGTCCGCCTTTATGGGCGTACCGGGCGCGGGCATGGGGCCAATTCCGGGCTGATCGATTTCGACGATCATGTTTCTGGCCTGCAGGTTCGGGTCGTTCATCAGGTCGGAAGTGGAGTTGATCTTGGCGCAGGGGATGCCCGCTCCGGACAGGAGGTCAAGACATTCGGACATCTTGTGTCCGGCCAGCGCGGCCTCGAGCTCGACGGTCAGCTCGGCAGCATTTTGCGTGCGCAGCGAGTTGCTGGCGAACCGTGGATCACGGGCCAGATCGGGCACTCCCAGCGCGCCGCATAGCCTGGCCCAGAGAACGTCGTTTCCACAGGCGATGACGATGTCTCCGTCGTCCACCGCAAACGAGCTGAAGGGAGTAATTGCTGGGTGCCGGTTGCCGAGAGGCTTCGGATCTTCTCCGGTTACCCAGTATCGGGACAGCGCGTTTTCCATTACGGAGACGAGGCAATCCATCATCCCGATGTCGAGGTGGCATCCGCCGCGGCGATCGCGGACGTTGAGCGCGGCCAGAATTGCCGTGGTCGTATATAGGGCCGGGATCAGGTCGCCAACGGACGCGCCGACGCGCGTGGGCCAGCCTCCATCGGCGCCGGTCACGCTCATCAGTCCGCTCATTGCCTGGATTATCACGTCGTAGGCGCCGCGGTCGCGGTACGGTCCGCTGTGCCCAAATCCCGACAGCGAAGCGTAGACGATGGACGGATTCAGCTCTTGCACCTGGTCGTAGCCCAGACCGAGCTTGTCCATCGTGCCCGGACGGTAGTTCTCCACCAGAACGTCGCACTCTTGGCAAAGGCGTCGCGCCAGCTTGACGCCGTCGGGCGCCTTGAGGTTAAGCACGATGCTTTCTTTACTTCGATTGATGCCGGCGAAATAGAGGCTGTTGCCATCTACGAACGGCCCCATGCCGCGAGCCTCGTCGCCGTCGGGGGATTCGACCTTGATGACCCGCGCTCCGAGATCGGCGAGTGTCATCGTGCAGAAAGGCCCCGCGAGCACC
>JAPOVO010000063.1 GCA_026708165.1 Chloroflexota bacterium
CCAGCAGCTCGTGGAGAGTCCCCAGCAGTAATGGAGCAGGCGCTGGTTCTCGAAACGAGTGATGATGCCGTCGAGACCGCCCTCGCCGGACCGCTCGAAGTCGACAAAGTAGTCGCCGCCGGCCTTCAGATCGATACGCGCCGGATAGCCCATCCAGCGGCTGACTTCCTCAGCGTTGGATATTGCGCTCCAGAGACGGGACGGCGAGTGCCGGACTTCCCGTTCGAAGGTTATCGAATAGCACAGGTCGATCCTGGCCAAGTCGTTCATCTGGTAGCTCCCCGTTCGCGAACTATCCTGCGGCCGCCGTGGGCGAGCCTGGGTTTCAGGATAGGCAAGACTGGCTGAGAATCAAGGCGGTACCGTATTGGTTTTCGAGAGTTCAGAGTGTCAACACGTCGGCCTGGACTGATCGGTACGTGCCGGCGCCTTGATCAAATGCGTGATGTAACGGCTGGTTCGATCGGTGCCGAGGGCGGGATTTGAACCCGCACAACCCGAAGGTCACTAGCCCCTCAAGCTAGCGCGTCTGCCAGTTCCGCCACCTCGGCGAGGGGGACTCGGCGATTATATTCTGCGTTGCCGAATTTGCCGCTTTTCGGCGCGAGTCGAATGGCTTCGGCATTGCTGCAAGGCCGAGACTTATAATTTCCTGTGCCGACAGTTAGGCGTGCGCCGCGTCGGTTGAATTCGTCTTTTCCGTGCGTTGCATAAGCCAGCATCTACCAGTCACTTTATGGCCAGATTTCAACTCGTAAGCGAATACAAACCGGCCGGGGACCAGCCCAAGGCCATCGAACAGCTGACCGAGGGCGTCGAGAACGGCGAGCAGTTTCAGACGCTGCTCGGCGTTACCGGTTCGGGTAAGACGTTCACGATGGCCAACGTCATCAACAACGTGCAGAAGACGACGCTCGTTCTGGCTCCCAACAAGACCCTGGCGGCACAGCTTTGCGCCGAGTTTCGGGAGTACTTTCCGAATAACGCGGTCGAGTATTTCGTCTCGTACTACGACTACTACCAACCCGAGGCGTACATGCCTCACACCGACACCTACATCGAGAAAGACACCGACATCAACGAGGAAATCGAGAAGCTGCGCCTGTCGGCCACGCGATCGCTGTACTCGCGGAGCGACGTGATCGTGGTCGCAAGCGTGTCGTGTATATACGGGATCGGATCGCCCGAAGACTACGGCCAGGTTGCGATATCTCTCAAGATGGGGGAGACCTACAACCTGTCCAGATTTCTGCGCCGCCTGGCTGGAATTCAGTACGAGCGCAACGACATCAACTTCATCCGGGGCAAGTTCCGGGTGAGGGGCGACGTGGTCGAGATCTTTCCGGCATACGACGACTTCGCCTATCGCCTGGAGTTCTTCGGAGACGAGCTGGAGCGGATCGTTCAGATCGACCCTCTGACGGGTGAGATTACCGAGACGCTGGGCGAGCTGGACATCTACCCGGCGCGGCACTACGTGACGCCAGCGGAACGGCTAATGACAGCGGTCGCCGGAATCGAGGTGGAGCTTCAGGAACGGCTAGACGATCTAATCAGTCGAGGCAAGGACTTCGAGGCGGCGAGATTGCGGCAGCGGACGCGGTTCGACCTGGAGATGCTGCGGGAGGTCGGACACTGCACGGGCATCGAAAACTACAGCCGGCACATCAGCGGGCGGGCCGAAGGCGAGCCTCCGTGGGTTCTGCTCGACTATCTGCCCGACGACCACCTGATTATCGTCGACGAGTCGCACGTCGCCATGCCCCAGGTTCGGGGGATGCTGGCAGGGGACCGCAGCCGCAAGCAGTCGCTGGTGGAATACGGCTTCCGGCTGCCCTCGGCCTTCGACAACAGACCGCTTTCAGACAGGGAGTTCCTGGATCACGTCAGCCAGTGCATCTTCACGTCGGCGACTCCGAGCGACCTGGAATACCGGATCAGCTCGCAAGTCGTGGAGCAGATCGTGCGGCCCACGGGACTCGTGGACCCCGGAATCACCGTGAAGCCTACAAAAGGCCAGATCGACGACCTGTTGAGCGAAATACACAAACGCGTGGAGGTTGGCGAGCGCGTCCTGGTGACGACATTGACGAAGCGGATGGCTGAGGACCTCAGCGATTTCCTGACCGAGACGGGAGTGAAGGTCAACTATCTCCACTCCGAAGTGGATACCCTGGACCGAATAGAGATCCTTACCGACTTGCGGCGGGGGGTTTATGACGTTGTGGTGGGAATCAACCTGCTGCGCGAGGGGCTCGATCTTCCCGAAGTGTCATTGGTCGCGATACTGGACGCGGACAAAGAGGGCTACCTTCGCTCGGAGGTCTCGCTGATCCAGACCATCGGCCGGGCCGCCCGCAACGTGCGCGGTCACGTAATCATGTACGCCGACAGGGTCACCGGAAGCATGAAGCGGGCAATCGACGAGACCTACCGCCGGCGCACTATTCAGATAACGCATAATCGCGACCACGGGATAACCGCGGAGACTATTCAGAAATCGCTCCGCGACATACGTGTAATGGTCGACGACGAGCTGCGGGCGGCGGAACCGGCCGCGGAGTACGAAGTCGGCTTCAGTCGAATCGACGACCTCTCGCCGCGTGAGGCGGCGCACCGCATTAGAGAGCTGGAGGAGAAGATGCGGCTGGCCGCCGACGCGCTCGAATTCGAGAGAGCGGCCGAATATCGGGATGAAATCAGCGCTCTTCGCGATTCCCTGGAACTCGCGAGGTCGTAGCGAGCAGGGCTGGGTGCGGTTGCCATGAGTAACATCCCAATCCGGCTGGTCGTTGTCTTTCTGATCGCCGTCGGCATCGGTCTCTTGATCAACTATGCGGTGCGGCAGGCGGGTTTCGTGGTGCCGTTCGCGTGGTTGCCGCCGCTCATCGTGCTGGGACTGATGGCGCTGATTGCCTGGACGATAGGCGGTTTTTTTCTGGTCAAGCGGCTCTGGTTCTGGCTTTGGGGAGCGCCCTGGGACGCCGCCGGCTACATAGCCTCGAAGGGCAAGGAAGAATCGGGCGATTGACCTGCCCGGCCAGGGTCTAGTCCCGCCCAGCAAACGCCGGGCGAGCGGCGGCTGACCTAAACATAAGCTCGGCCAGGCCGAGCGACGCGACGAGGAGCATCGTCAGCAAGGCGAACATCAGTCCGGGATTCGATTCGGAAAACTGCCCGTGAATCTGAGCGCCCGCCAGCATACCCAGCGCCCACGGGAAGAGGATCATTCCGACCAGGCGGCCTTCCTCACCCTGTTCCGACATTTCCTTGGCGAGCGGCGTAACCTGACCCGAGAGGGTCCAGGCGATGGTGGTCGCGAGCGTGCCCGCAACGAACAGGCCCGCCGCGTTACCGGAGCTCAGGGCCAGGAGCGCGGACGAGATGCCGATGCCCGCAATGCAGCCCATGACTATCTTGCGGCGGCCGATTCGGTCGGATATCGCTCCGACAACGATCATCGACACCATGCCCACAACCAGGCTGACGGTATTGAAGGCGCTGACGGCGATCTTGCTGCCGGTCAGTTCATTCATCAGGAACGGCATGGTGAGCGACGCGGCGCCCCAGAATGTAGTGCGCAAAAACTGCATGGAAGAAAGCGTCCAAACATGGCGGCGACCGACGATCTCTCGATAGCCTCGCAACACCTGGGTAACCTTGGGGCGGTCCGAAGTGCCGGTTTGCATATCGGGTAGCAG